>JAHJQU010000357.1 GCA_018819005.1 Pseudomonadota bacterium
ATAGTATCTAATGCCTCATTCCAACTCATTGGAAAATCAAATAAAGAAGCATTTTTTGTCCACATTAAACCTGTCTTTGTGTCAATTACAGTTTCATTATTAACAAAAAAACGACTCATAATTCAATTTGTATATACTATAAGAATTGCCTGATGCTTTGCCACAGTGAGCATCAGCCGGATAAACAGAAACTGTTTTCGTTTATATTCACGGAAACTCGCTCTTAATCATTATTTCCAAGGAATTTCGCGTCATCATTATGCCTTGTCCGTTTTTACTGAAATCATTTTGACCATTTTCATCAGTCCAAGATGTTCGATACTTACAATAGACAATCCTGCTTTCTTTACATTTTCTATCGTACGGCGGTTGATATTCGCCCCCATGACGCGGACAATCAGGGGGTTCAGACGATCCATGAACCAGCCGACAACCGGTTTGTCGATCCGGACATGCTCGAGCAAAAGGATCTCACCGCCGGACCTTACGACGCGTCTTAATTCTTTTAAACCAAGGACCGGGTCGGGCACGGAGCAGAACACGAAAGTCGCTACGGCCGTGTCGAAAGAATTTTCGGGAAACGGAAGAGACTGAACATCACCCTCCATAAGATGGACGGTAAAACCAATCTTATCAGCGCGCAATCGTGCATGAAGCAGCATCTTATCGGCGATATCAAGGCCTGTGATATCAACGCTCTCAGGATAGTAAGAAAAGTTTTTTCCCGTGCCTACTCCGATCTCGAGAACCTTCCCCTTTGCACGTGCAAGCAGTCGCTGACGCCAGCGGCTGAAAGTGCGCTCGGTAATTATTTCCATTACATCATAGTATGGGGCAATTCGGTTATAGCGCGTCTTTGTTTGTGCCGTCAGATTACTGTCTATGTTATTATCCATCTATTTTTTCCAAGTTCCATGATTCTGACTGCATGAACGGCCTTGAAAGTCATTAGAGCCTATCATTCAAGATCTTTTTTCATTCTCTCATATTCTTCTCTTGCGATTTCTCCCTTTGCGTAACGCCTCTTTAAGATATCCAGGGGACTTTCATTCTCTGTCGGCGTCTTGCCCTTCGTATTCTGGGCCTGAACAATAAAATAGATCAGCAATCCAATAACGATCAGGAATATTATCCACATGAACATACCTCCATATCCAAATCCATAATGCATCATGGGCCCCCATCCACCGGGACCTTGCTGGCCATAGTAACCTTTACCGGCGCAGGACATAAGTAAACCGGTTATCATAATAAGAGATAATTTAAGATATTTTTTCATCTTCGGGATCTCCTCATTTTATGGCATCGAAGGCCTTTTTCAACTTCCCCTCAACTGCCTCCGCGAGTTGTTTAAGTTCCACATTATCAAGCATTTGGATGGCAACAGTCGGCTAAGGTTCATTAAAAGTCAGGGCACGCCGGAATCCAACATCAGCGAATGCTTCCCATGGATGCCTGTAATTTTTTGATTCGATCCCGATGCCAAGAGATTTATTGACGACCAAGCTTGTATGAAGTTCCGAACCAGTTGTTTTATAGCAGTTTTCATAATAATGTTCAGTCACGCTACCGAGCAATTCCAGTAAGGTCGCCGAATACTCAAAAATAAATTTGAGTATAATAGAACAGCGGTTGCAAATCAACATAACGGTTCCATTGTGTTATCTTCTATAAATCTTCATGGTTTGCTTCCGTTTTGCTTCTAATCCTGTATAGCTTTTCTACAGGAATAAGAGCCACTATGCCATCGCCGGCCGATCCGGTATGAGCTGCATCCATAATGGCCTGAATGATCCTGTCCGCACGTGAGGGCTCACAGTATATTTCGAGTCTTGCATGCGTTACACACCAGTCGGTTGAAAAAAAATTTGCGTACTCACCATAACCTTTCCCCCGCGTAACGCTGATTCCGTTTACCCGCAGATTTTTCAAACTCTCTTCCACGTCTCGCAGCTTATCATTTCGAATAATGGCCACAATTTTTTTCCATTTCATGGATGTATCTCCTTCCCGATTGCTTTTCCTATCCAGCTATGGTTATGTTGCTATATTTTCTGCCATTGTGCACCTTGTTTACACTTTAACTCCCTGCTGTCTTAAGGCGTTTACGACCGCCGAAACAAAGGAAAAGCTCATGCAGAAAAGTTAAGCTCCCCTAAGTAAGCTACTGGAAATCTTCGACCTCTCAAGTACTCCGCGGCCGATCTTCAGCTCGAAATGCTTGTCCGCCATTGCTGTGTGGCGGGCGTTCGCTGTTTCGGCAAGAAACAATCAACAGCACTAAACCTGAAACAATCCCCATAACGCCAATGGATTGCGCGGCTGAGATATTGCCGAGATAAGTGAGTTTGTCGGCCCGAAAATGTTCTACAAAGATCCGTGCGGCGGAATACAGAATAATATAAAGTATGAAGAGGCTCCCCCGCGTTTTTATCTTTTTCCTCATTTTCCACAAAACACTGAAAATAGCAAGATTGAGAATCATTTCGTAAAGCTGGGTGGGATGAAGCGCCTGCCCCGGAAACATCAAACCCGCCGGACTTTCAGGAGCATAAACAATTCCCCAGGGAAGATCAGTGGGATAACCATGAGCGTCGCCATTTAAAAAACATCCGATCCTGCCGATGGCCTGCCCCAGAATAACGGACGGCGCAAGTGTGTCGGCAAATTTGGCAAATTGAATCCGATGCCGCCGGGTATAAAGAAATACTACTATAAGACCGCCTAAAATAGCACCGTGAATAGCGAGGCCACCTTCCCATATAGCAAAAACAGAAAAGGGATTTCTCCAAAACTGAGACGGTTCGGTGAATGCAACGTAATAAAGCCGTGCGCCTATAACGGAACCCAAAACGGCATATAGAAAAAATTCTTCAATCTTTTCTTTGCTGATTCCATTTCTTTCGGCTTCTCTTCTTGCCAGCCACAACCCGGCCAGACAGCCCAGAGCAATCATTACGCCATACCAGCGAATAACAAACGGTCCGATTTCTATTAATTCAGGATGCATTTAAAACTTCCTTTTTATCCCTCGCTTTTTCGTTCAACCTTTTATAGATTAATTTAAAATTTTCATCTTCTAAAAGCTTTTCATCCGTCGATTGGTTCTGCAGATCGACTTTATTGCCCAGCGCTTCGGAAATAAGCTGTTTGATATATACCTCAACATTTCCATCTGCGATTTTAGCCATTTTTCTTTCCTCTCATTGTCAAGCCGCGTTGATTCTGATTTAATGACATTGAAAAGATTTGCCGCCGGTGGCTTTTTCCAGGCGTGCCAGATAGCGGCCCCACCACCCTTTACGTTTGGGATGTTTTCCCTTTAAATGCTTTCGGGGTTAGCCTCAAAAGCTTTACGGCAGCCTTCAGCGCAAAAGTAATAGGTGGAACCTTCAAGGGTTGCAAAAGCATTGGCATGTTTTGGATCGACTGCCATACCGCACACCGGATCAATGAGATTATTTTTAAGGTTTTCTGGTGATTTCATTGCAATACCTCCTCTATCATCATAGTTTAAAACTTTGTCTCCCAAACCGCGTTCAAGATAGCTGAGTTCATCTTCCCCTGAAAATCTTCTGATTCATATGCACATAAAAGGGGGGCAATTTTTTCTACCCCCCTTTTGATTAAAGGTTAGTTTCAGCAGCCACCGTGACCGTAACCCATTCCGTATGCGCCCCCCATGTGACCGTAGCCGTATCCGCCCATCATGTGACCATTGCCGTATCCGCTACCAACACGAGTATCCGGTGCGATTTTGCGGGCTTCAATTTCACGATTGATTCCCTTTTCATCAAGCTTGGCCCGAAGGTCGGAAATCTCTTTTTGAAGTTTACTGGCTTTGCCGGATTCAGGGTTTGTCGATGACAAAAGTTCGTTGAGTTCAGCAGATTTTGTCCACAGCTTCTCACGCAGTTCTCTGGTCTCTTTATAAAATTTTCGATCCAGATCAGCAAACCGCTCCTGCTGTTCACCGTTCAGCGAGTTATAGCCTCTGTCATCCTGATCATAATTGCCGGGACCGCTGCCCCAACCCATCATATGACCGCCACCCATGCCCCAGCCATTTGCCCAGACCGCTGCCGGCACAATGATAAGAGCGCTTAGTAATGCTATTCCAACGATGCTAGTTAATTTCTTCATGATATTATCTCCTTTTATTATTGGTTAATTTTCCCAATACAGTGAACCTCACTAAAGGCCACTTGTTGTTTTACTATTAGTTAGAGCAAACCCTGTGCCACAATGTCACAATAAATTGCATCTTATTGAAATATATAAACTTACTTTTTTGGTTCAAGCTTGAAAGGGTGATTTGCGTTAGAATGAACAACGAAAAACGGATATTTAGTATCCAGTTTTGAGAATAAAAAAGATATTCTGGATAAAAAGTATTCAAAAGATTAAATATTTCAACTAATCCGGTGACATAGTCGGCGGTAGAGTGTGGGGTCGAGACCCCACACCGATAACTCATCAACAATGTTGCTAATACAACAATGTTGATGAGTTGACATCTTTGTTATGGATTACGATCGGAGGTGACCCGATGGAAGGCTGTAGAAAATCGTCTCATGCGATATATCGGTGTGAATATCATTTTGTATGGCTCCCCAGCACGAATAAAGCCGGCCACTAAGAACAAATTGTTATTGTTTA
>JAHJQU010000050.1 GCA_018819005.1 Pseudomonadota bacterium
CATCTCCCATTGCGCGGGCAGTGTTTTCAAAGAGAACCTTCTGCTGGGCGGAACTCATGAGACGAAAAAGCTTGCCGGGCTGAGAGTAGTAATCTTCGTCCACGCGATGGTCCCAATGGTCGGCTGCACCCTCCAGAGCCAGGGCCGGTTCGGCATATTTCTTCTGTTCCTGCCATTCGCCGTAACTGTTCGGTTCGTACCCCAGGGTGCCGCCATAATTGCCGTCAACTCGCATGGCGCCGTCGCGGTGAAAACTATGGTACGGGCAGTTTAAACGGAAGCTGAAAACCTCCAAGCTGAGGCTGTTTCTGAGCTCCTCCACCCTGCATCCCTGTCAACTGGGATATCCGGCTTTCCAACTCTCCCCCAAGGCTCTCAAATCCACCAAGGCTTTCCTTTGCTTCCTGAAGAGGACCGCTCACCCTGTCGGATATGGCTGCACGCAGTTTATTCTCAAACAAGGCGACCTGATCCTTGATTATTGAGCCGACAGCATTTTTGAGTATTTCATCAAGATTGGATGAAATCTGCACCTGGTAATTATCCGAAGGCCCGGTAATCCTGGCCTTGACCCCAACAGTCGATACCCCCGAAAGCGCCGAAGAGATCGCCTTGCCGAAACCGGAATCAGCGTCGGTTCCGCCTGCCGAAATATGAACACCCTGCAGTTTTGCCGCCACGGTTGCGTCAATAAAACCCTTTGAAAGTAGGGCGTTAAGATTCAGATCGGCATCTCCTTTTTCTAGTTTAAGCGGCATGGATGAATTTTGTGTAAAGCTCATTGCCTGTATTTTATAACCTTCAAGGCTCAGATTGATTCTGTCTTCAGGCGAGCCGGGAGAAACCCGGTTTACTGCTCCGTCAAGCCTTACAGACCTGACACCAGGAAGTTTTTCTCCTGAAAATATAAATAAAAGAGGCTGACCAAGAATATTCTGATCAGGCGTGATATTTTTTACTGCCCCTGAAAAATCTCCCATGGGAAGCTGCACCGATACCTTCGCGACACGGATAAGAAAATCAGGCAGCGGCTCTTTTTCCTTAAAACGCGCGTCGCTTCCTTTTGTCCTGAGCGGCCTGACAACCTCCGCACCGCCTTTTTTTTCGATAACCCTCTCAAATATCGGTTCGAGTTTTGCCTTCCAGTATAGCCCCCTGTCGATCCATGCGGTTATGCCCGGCTCTATAAAAAACCGGCTCATGTTTGCCAAACCGTAAGCTGAAAATCCATATTTCTCCGACAGGCGGCGGATATCCTCCTGCGGGGCTTTCTCAATTTTAGTAATCTGATCTTTAAAGTTTGCGAGGTTTGAATTCAATTCCTTCCGGGATTTCTGAAGCAACTCAAGATCTGCCTGTATATCCTTATAAAGAGTCTGCGCCTCTCCTGCAGAGCCAAGAATTCCTCCGATATCCTTCTTTGAATCTTTTGTTCCTTTCAGCGCTTCGATTCGCTTCCGGTATCCGTCTATCTTTTCCTTTCCGGGGAGTTCCGTAATATTTTTTGTCCAAAGTTCCTTCCTGCCCTCAATATCTGTCCTGATAGATTGAATCAGTTGAACGGTTTGAAGATTTTCCTTCCCGAGGATGACCTGAATATCGGGCAGTTTCATAATCGGAAGACCGGGGATAGAATTCTTTTTTTCGTCCTTTCCATCTTTTTCAGTCTTTTTTGATATGGCGCCTGATTTTATGCGCTGAGTGCCGAAACGGACCCCTTCGACACTCATCTCATTTACAATAACTTTTCTTCGCAATAACTGGAGACTGTCGAGGGTTCCTGCAATCCGCCCTATTTCAACCGCATTTTTCATGGGCTCTTCGGGATCCGTAACCTGCAACCCGAAGAGGGTAAGCCCTGCCGGAAAGAGAGACAGATCTGCTTTTTCAAGTTCAACTTTAGCGCCTACAATCTTTGTGCCGGAATTTTCTATAACCCTTTTTACAATCGTATCAACAACTAAAAACAAGATAAGGCATATGGATATCGTCACACCCAGAAAAGCGACAAGTCCCTGCCAGCGAATCCATCTGTTCATATATTGCCTCCCCATCCTGCAACAGCCTGGTAGACCGAATATAAACGGCTTGCCATAATAATCTGCATCATCCGTGTTTTCCGAACACGCTCCAGAATATGTTCCCTGTAGTGCCTTACGATAAACATGGTGAAAACACAAACCGGCATGAAAAGCGCTATTGAAAAAAGAAGGCTTCCCATTACTATCGAGTTGTTGAAGCGCTCAATCCGCAAAAGTGGTAAATTATAAAGTATCGTCCAAAATGCTCCAAGGGATTCGGCTGTGAGAATACCGAGCCCTGTTATATGAAAAACAGGATCGAGCAGATAGGAGATGCCTGAAAAAATACCTGTTCCCACGATAAATATTGAAATATTTACCCTCAGGATAAGTACCAGAAAAAGTACGACAAGATTATGGAGGCTCAATATCGGCGTCAGCCCGGCAATTATGGAAAAACTGACCGCGAGGCCTATCTGTGCGGGATCTGTTTCGGAATTTAACACCTTCAATATTTTGGCAATTGCTGTGATCATGAGGGGATCTCCTTTAAGGAAGGGCTATTGATTTTAAAAATAGGACAATATTTGGTAAAAGTAAAGGAATATCACAGGCAGACAAAGGATGTTGATTCCAAAACGGGAATTATACTTGTCATTGAAATGGTGCCGAAGCGGGGACTTGAACCCCGATGGAGAACTCTCCACTAGACCCTGAATCCATTTTTGGGTTAAATTTGGGTAATTTTATATAAACATAAATAGAATCGTTTATCTAATAGTTTAAACTATTTAACATATATTTATAGCAGTAAGTAAAATCGTGTAAAATGATAGATACATTCTGGAGTTTAGTGACTAAATAGTGACCAAAAAAAACGATCTAGTGGGGGTTTCATACTACCGCCTTCATCCGCTCAATTGCTTCCCGAAGATCGCCTTCGTCAACCGTATTATATCTATCGAACATCGCTCTTGTTGAGTGGCCGGTGATCTTCATTATCACCGATTCAGGAACACCGGCCTTCCGCATATTTGTGTTGAATGTATGGCGGAGATCGTGGAAGACAAATCCATTCTTCTCAAACCGTCCGTAAGAGACACCAGCGGCCCTGCATGCGGTTCTCAGCCCTTCTCTGATGTCAATTATAGGCTTTCCCTTGTAAAGAAACACATGCTTATCCCGGATCGCCTTCGGCATGTCCTGAAGCACAGCGTGCAGTTCATCTGAAATTGGGATAGAGCGCTTTTCCCTGTCCTTGGTGTCGGATGCCTCCAGATAGATGAAGCGTTTTTTCAAGTTCACTTTGTCCCAGGTCAAATTCAGGATTTCTCCTTTGCGCATCCCGGTATGATAGGCCGTTATCAGAATTTGCCTGATATGCAGTGGAGCATCCTTCAGCATGCAAGAAAATTCAGCAGGGGAAATAATCCGGCTTCTGGCGTTCGCGTTGCCCTTATTAAGCTTCTTTATCTTCTTAAAGGCCCGAATTGTGTTGCCGCCCACTATGTCATTATCAAAGGCTTTGAGCACCATGGTCCGCGCCATTCCTATCTCATGATCAATAGTAACATTGGCGCACCCCTCTTTTTTTCTTTTCTCGATGAGATTCTCCAGATCTGCCGGTTTGATCCTGCTGACAATCATTTCACCGAATTGAGAATTGAATTTCCTGAGATAGACCTGAATAACTGAATATGATGCAAGGGATTTCACTTTTTCAAGATTGAGATACCAGTCCTTAAGGTCCAGGAACGTCATCTTGCTTTCGGGGAGTATATCGAAGGGGCGATTCTCTTTTTTCTGCCCCTTGATTTTCCCCGCTTTGGCCTGAGCATCCTTGATCGAAAACCCGACGGATTCTCGCCTCCTCTTTCCGCTTGGCAGGTAATAATCAACCCAGTATCGCACCCGCTCAGACTTCTTTGCCTGATCGAGCCCTTCACCGCACCCACAGACTTTGTTCTTTACGGATTGCTTCTTCCGGCATGTTGGACATTCTGCAAAGATGCTCATAAAATACCCTTTCTGATAGAAGCCAGGACACTTGCTTCTTTTGTTAATCTATAATTAAGGTATTTTTGCGTCAAGGAATTTTTTAAGCCGTTCATCAGTTGGACTCGTAGCAATTCTCTTCCCGGACTTTTCTGCACATAAGAATACAACCGGAAAGCATGAAAAATAGACTCATATTTCTATCAGCTGGCCGTCATTAAATATCATCACACTCTTGCCGAAATACTCTCTTTAAATTTCTCGGGCCACTCTGTAAGAATCGGAATGATAATTTCTGGTTTAAGACTTTTTCATAATATCGCATCAAGATTATCCTCATCTTCTCAGTAATCTTCAGGATTGAATTCTCCGGTTAGAGTCACATCCTTGATCGAAGCTTGCCCATGATACATTGCCTCACCGCCGAAAACGATGTATTTAGTCTTGTCGCATTGAAGCATTGTCAGAATCTGACCGAATAGCTGAAATGGCAGAGAGCCTATGAAATCAGAGTTCTTTCCGCGAGAGGTCAATCCGCCAAGAGCTTTTGGTTCCCATTTGATTGAATCAGGATGAGCAATCGCTTGATCAAGTTTCCGGTTAGCCAAAAACATAACCTTAATTTCCCTTCCCTTTATTCTATCCGGGCCAAGTAATTCACCCTTTAACTCAAGGCAGTAATGCTCCCAATAAGGACCTTCCGAAAACCTATGATTCTTGCCCAGGCTTAGGGAGTAATCAGTTTTCCAGTCGATTATGCGGACTGGAAAGGATTCATATCCTCTATCAGACTTCTTCCTATTTTTGGTTTTTACCATAACTTATCCGTTCAGCACCTCTTCATCTATGGGGTGACCTTCCCCCAAAAAACTGATTCGTTTTCATATTGAACCTTTTAAATACCTTGACTTGAGACTATTGTACGTCCGGGATACAATCATTATCTGCGGTCTACTTATTGTTTGTCAGACTCTCTAAAAGCGTCTGAACCCGCTCATAGGCATCCCGCATGATACGGGCTCTTTCTTCTGTATCCTCGACTTCCTCAAAATCCGCTACAAACTTCGGCCCAATATGATTCAGTGAAGAAAAATGTTTCCTGATTTTTTCTATTCCCTCCCGTATCAAGCCATGTTGAAGGTGCGGCCTGAATGCCTCTGTCAGTGCTGCAATTCCGCCAGGATAGTGTAACAGGCAGAAATAGATATCCCAGGCATCCTTTTCCTTCAGCCGATCATCGAGTGCCATACCTTTCATGATTAGAAAGGGAACCACAGAGGCAACCCGAACACTTACTGTGTCGAGACCCCCTCCCGGTAGATCACCGGTAATTATTACTTCCTGCGCCATGTCAAAAGCCAACTCACATCCTCGAACCTTGCGAACCAGCAAGTCTTGAATTCTCTGATGCCGGTGATCTTTTCCTGTTCCTGCATATTCACCGGAAAGTAAATCCACCTGGACACGAATGGTCTTGTCCCCGCTTTCAACATCCCGGTAATACATAAAGGGTTGAGTCCCTTGGACATAACCTCTGTTGAGAAGAAGCTCCCGGATCATTTTGTAACCGGCCGACCCGATCCGCCGGTGATCGAGTGCAAGATCGATATCCATACTGCCCACATGTAGGCTCGTTCTCCCGGAGAGCAGCAATTCCGGTACCCAGCCGCCAATCAGGACCGTATTCTCCCGGTATTCGCCGAGGAGATGAACCAGTTCGATCAGCACCGATTTTGCTGCCGCTATCGCCTCTGCCGTATAATCGCGCTTCGTTACCATAATGGTTTGATTACCTCTTCAAGAAGAGCTTTGGCCGCTTCTTCTCCTCTTCCCTTGAAGCCAATCAAGTCGAGATACAACTGAACGGGGGATACCACGCGGCTCCCTTCTTTTGTTGTTGCACCATAAAAAACGCCGTCGTCGTAAGGCATAAGAAGAGTTACATTTGCCCCGCTGCTGACTTCTTTGAACTCAAAAAGTTTTATTAGCTGATCTTCCTCAGCATCAACATAGGCCATAACCCGCTGATAGCGAACAGCCAATTTCAAACGAGCTGCACCTGAAAAGCCGGTAAATGCGTAATTAATCTTGTTCCTTTTACAGACATCGGTGATCTCAGCTTCGATATCCGGAATACTTCTAAGAGAATAAAAATCTCTCGTTCGGTTTTTACGAAAAGCATAGTACCGGGACCATTCGGAAAGTAGAGAATACGGCTCCTGAAGGGTAAAACCCTTCTCTGCCTTTTCTATCAGCTCACGACTGTCGAGAAGCTTCTTGACATTTGCGGCCTGTCCAAGGCTAACTTCCGCCTCGCGGGCCAGATCCTGCATCTTCCGGTTTTTTCGGGGATTGTTGAGAATAACCCTTAGAATCCTCGCGGCTTTTGGAGAATAAAGGGATCGCAGTTCCCGCTTTTCCGAAAAAGGGTTCGGGTTCCCACTTTTTTCAATATAAACGCCCCCGAACGTAAGAAGGCAATTGCCTGCAAAATCGCAATATCCGACTCCCTCCTGCCAGCAGATTTCGGCTGTTTGAGATGAGATATAAGGGGCAATGAAAACCCCGTATGCACCGGCGTTAAGGGATAACCAGCGAAGAAGACTGTTAATTGCCTCTCTGGCTGCTTTGGGCTGGCCGGTTCTCTTGACCTCCACTGCCAATAACTGTTTCATTCCATATGCGGTCATCTCCACAGTAAAATCAATTTGTGCACCTACCGCCCGGGGTTCTTTTTGGATATCAGTGATCTGAACAAAGGGAACTTTGTCCAGACATTGTTTCAAGGTGCTTTCTGCTTTGCGTTCAAGACTCTGAAGTTCTATTTTCATTTTTATCACCATTTTCAACGTTTGTTGAAAATGCTTTTATATTAAAACACATTCTCTTGTCAAGTATTTTCATTATATTATTTGTTTTCATCGTTTGTTGGAATAATCGTTTTTAATGAAAATAATCAAGCCCTATAATGCAAATTACCGTCATTTAAGCCTCCGTTTTCTGAAAACAGACAGTATACTTCCTCCTCTATGTCGGTCTTCCTACTGACTTTGTGTTGTATCAATTATTTCGAACATAAATCTGAAAAGGTTTTCTTGCCATGCTTGCTGCTTTGTAGATACCAAGAAAAATTCCTGCGACTGTGTTTTCCGGCTTATTTGATATTTCCCAGCGTGATTTATTACAGGAGCCAAATAACTTCAGGACTATGGAGCGTTCCTCCAATATCCTTCAGATAATGAAGAATAGATGTAAAGTGTCACCGAATCTCTCCTATGCTGCTGCATCCTTTGTGCGAATGTAACGAGAAATATGGAATGAAGCCAACATCAAATCTTCCTGGGATATAATATCGGGTTGGTTTTCGATGAAACTTGGCAGAGCTTTTGGATTCAAAACCCAAACTTCTGATTTTTTACTTTGTTCCGTGGACTCAATATACCAACCGGGGAATAGAATGACCGGCTTTACTAAAAAGGATTTACCTGTTGTCTCAAGCAAAATATTTTTCAGCCAATTTGATGCAGCCTTTACTTGGGTTATCGGTTTACTTTGGATCTCAAAATCTTTTATTGTCAACTTTTCTCCATCAAAACCGATTTTGGCGTCGCCTTTTGCTGGTTTACTGTAGGTTTTGGTCTCAATGACATAAATGCCTTTCCTTGAAATTATGACATGATCCAGATTGAATTTATCTCCAAGCAGGTCATGATATATTCTATGCCCTTTTTCTCGTAAATTTTCTAAATATTGGCCAACAGCTCTTTCACCATCTCTCCCAAGTTTTACGGCCTTAACTTCCTTAATAATTTTATAAACCCTGTATACACAGAAAAGGACAAATATTACTGCAACAATAGTTGCTGTTATAGGATAAGGAGGAGGGTTTTTGAAGTAACGCCACCATTCATATCCAGCCAAATAAACCATCAGAAAGCAAACTATTGTATATGGAACAGCATCTTCATAAATAAGTTTGTCAATTCTTTCGTCAAGGGATTGTCCGACATAACGAAGAGGCTTGTCTTTAATTGGAGACTTTTTCTTTTGCTTCATAAGATTTTATATCCATAACCCGATTAATCAGCGGTGGCGCCAAAGCACTTGCCGCGTCAGCGTCGCAGACGTTTTCGCCATCCGCTGAATTATTTTGTTAAGCCTATATTGGGTTCTTTGCCATACTCGAATTCCTGACTGGACATGAAACGCCATACTTTTTCAGGAGGTCCTTCACAACATCTTTAAACCAAGGAGAGCATTCCGGTGAAACCACTATACTGCGGAGGAATGCTCCAAGATCGATTGGAATGAAAACGCCTTGATCTTTTGTATTGGACTCAAATGTTGATTCAAACCTATCGAGAATTACCCTAACTTCTCGTTCAAACTCGTACCCGACAGTTTTATATCTAAAAATGCTTGAATAAGGATTCGCCTCGATTTCCGGATCTTTCCAGTGGCGAATATAATCGACTTTACGAATAGAAAGTTCTCCCGAACCGGTAAATCCATTCAAGGAGGCCTTCAATTTGGCGACAGTGGTCGTAATCGCCACGCAATCATTTGTCTTTCCAAAAAGCTGCCATAAAGCCATGTTATCATTTACACCCAGGGACCAGCAATTAATATAGACACCTTCCCGTAATTCCTTTTTAAATTTGTCATACGAATATTTTATCTTGTTCTTTTGGTATGAAGCGTTGATAGCCTCACGGAGGCGAGGTGTGAAGGAGCCCTCAAATTTATCGGGGAACAAATCGCTCCGGCAGAGATAAAGAGAACCAGTCTTCAGGACATTTACCAAACGAGGTACATCCAGGTAGCGTCGCAAGACGTTTCCACCTTTCAGCCTATCATCTACTTGAATTTTGCTTTTGGTTTTCATCGATATTCATTTGGCTTAACGGTTGAACTGTGCCGCCCGGCTTTTTGGGTCGGCTCCAGTGAAGGGTTATGCGTTATCTAAACGCGCCATGGCTCAATTATCCAAAATCCCAATCCACCAACTTGCTGCTATTTGCAACGAATGGTCCTCCTTCATAAAAGAGAGCCCGAGCGTAATTCTTTAGTTGATTCTGTA
>JAHJQU010000051.1 GCA_018819005.1 Pseudomonadota bacterium
ACAACAAGCGCATCTGTAATTGTCGGAACCGGACCTCCATATACCATGGCAGGTCCCATTCTTTGAGGCCCAATTTTCAGCTTGTTATGATTATCGAACGTTATCGCGCTGTCTCCGCCTACCGCGATTGAATGGGTTTCAAGTGACCTGATAAGGGTTTTGTAGTCTCCTATGCTTATTCCAACAGGATTTAGAACAGGAACGTGATTTATCAATACGGCAATATCTGTTGTCGTTCCGCCTATATCAAGGACTATGCAATCCTCGTTATCGGGGGCAAATGGCATTGCGCCCATGGCACTTGCGGCAGGTCCGGAGAATATCGCCTGTCCCGGAAAATCGGAGGAGGAATCAAGGCTCATAGTTCCGCCATCGGCCTTCAGAATGTCAATCGGAACATTCAGCCCTTTTTTCTGAAGGGATTTATTTACCGCGTCAAAAAAACTTTTATGGATGGGGTAAGCGGCTGCGTTAATGTACGTGGTTGCTATGCGTCTCGGGAAATTAAGGCTTCCTGAAATCCTGTGCCCTGCAAAAATTTTATCAAAAAAATTTCCGAGAATCCTCGCAATATTCTGTTCATGGGATGGGTTCCGGACTGAAAACTTGCCGACCACACCGACGTATCTGATCCCTTCCTTTTTCAGGTCCCATGCAATTTTTTCAATTTCATTCCGGTCGATGGGTTCAATTTCCCTTCCCCTGTGATCAATTGAGCCCGAAACAGGATAGTAGAAACGATTCGTCCGGTAATATTCGGGATCAATACCGGGGCCTGAGGAGACTATCATTCCTGCTTCCGGGAGTTTGTTCTGAACAACGGTATTTGTAATAAGAGTGGTGCTTAATACAAGCCGTTTGATAATTGAGGAATCAATATCTTCGGTGATTTTTTCGATACCGGTAAGAACGGTATTGAAGAGGTCCGATTCATCTGTAGGGACCTTTACAGCCCTGTCAATTCCGTTCTTTCCGAGAAGAACGACATCGGTATGAGTTCCCCCGACATCCAGACCAATTATCATGGCATTATCCTGGCAGATCCGCTGATTTTCATGAGAAAAAGTCATCAATTATGGATGCAACCTAATGGAAATAATAATAATTGTCAACAATGATGAACTCGTAAAAGGTTCGGATTTTCCCTTTTTCGGCATTCCCGCGGAAGCGGGAACCCAGTTTTTACAAATAGTTTCCGCCTAAACGGATTTTCACAGGAGTTACGGGATTTTATACTTTTTACGATGATATAAACAATTGCGACTTCGTAAAAATTCGAAATTCAGACTTTGTCGTTAGGCTCTTGCTTCAAGCATCTCAACGAAAGCTTCTATCCTGGTCGAAAGTTGACCTTCTGCAAAATCTCTCGGATCAACAACATCGACTTCAAGATTTAAAACCGGGATTCCGATCTCCTTAAGGCCTTCGCTTATCAGTCCCCTTGCCCCTGCACCCTGCCTGCAGCCCCTGTGGCAGGGATTGATTGCTCCGTCGATTTTGTACGATAAGGCAAGTTTCTGCAAATGATCAACCCGGCGCCTGATATTTCCGTTGAAAGGAATTGAAATAGCCCTTCGGGCAAGACCCGTATAAGGATCATCAGGATCAATCGGTTCCCATGTAATACTGTTGAGTTCGTCAACAACTATGTTGGCCCTGTATTGTTCCCTTAAAAGCCCGTCAAGCGGATTTTTGAACTGGATCCTGTTCTGAATCCACATAAGCCGGTGTTTTTCGCCGGGCATACCGGGTTTCATCTCCCGGTTTCTTGCTGCAAATTCGTCCCGGTAAGCCTTTGATATTTCGACAGCCGCTTCGGTTCCAAGAAGAAGTGCCATCACGATTCCGAAATTGGAGAGATCATGGCCGTTTGTCGGGGAGGGAACATGGCTTGCCAGCTCAAATACTTCTTTAATCAGGCCTCTTGCCGAGTTAGTATTTTCGATTGCCCTGCTAAGAGTCTCTTCATCTATCTGCCTGCCCGTATGAGCCGATACGAACCCAGTCATCTGCCTGATCTGATCGGCCAGGTATTTTACGTTTTTTTCCGATTCGTCCTGTGGAATGTGTAGAACAAAAAGATCTTTCTTGAATATTCCGGCAAGATTTTCCATTACGGCAAGCCCTCCTGAGCATGGGCAGCTTGTGGCAATCAGAAAATCGGGAACCGGCATGAGGCCCTGTTTTGCCGATCCCAGCACGGAACGGTGATACCCGCAGATATCCGAAGCATATCCAGAATGTTCCGCATGATCCAGAAAAGTACCTATGGCGCCTGTTGAAGCAAGCATTGCCCCGATAAATTCGACAAAACACGAGGTTACACCCATGGCTGACAGGAGGTCAAAAGGCGCCGTAACACCGCACCATGCAACACTGTTTTCACCCGAGTAGAGTCGGGTTCCGAGTCGTGCGACTTCAAGCGCGTACTTCTTTCTTGCATTCGGGCTGTCGGGATTCTCTTTGATTTTTGCAGCGATTCCCGATTCAAGATCTTTAAAATATTGGAGCATCATAATATTATCGCCTTCTTAAAAAGTCAAAATTCAGACGGCAAAGTAATCCGCCTGAGGCGGACATTATGCAAGGCGCACGAATCTTTAGAAATGAAGCGTACTTGCTGGTACGCTGCAATGATTCACCCTGTTGAATCAGCTCTGCTGTCTCGCGCAGCGAGAATTCAACAGGGCGGGGATGAAGTGCAACACAGCAAAATGAATTTTTGCGAAGCCGTCATATTGTCACCTCAGCATTTCAATAAAGGCCTCAATTCTTGTCTGTTGCTGACCTATCGACCTCAGTGTGCAATCTCCTTCAAGAACAAGCAAAGGAATCCCGGCTTTCTGGAATTCTTCACGGATTGAAGGCAGACGGGAAAGATACGGATCACAGAATTTTACAACATGGCCTATTGCGCCACGGGCGCCGGACTCTTTTGCTTTTGAAACCAGAATTTTACCTATTTTGCCGGGTATTGCACTGTCAATTGTTCTTGCGCAGGGTGGACGAAGAAGAAGGCTTTCAGCAAGGCTTTCTACAAGGCCTTTTTTACTGTCTGCTACAACAGGGTTAAAAAAGCGCGAACTCGTGCAAAGGTCATCTCCTGTGATTTTTGCCCCGCATGAATCAAAGAGCATGAATGTTTCCGGGTCAGGAAGAAGATGCCCGAAAAGAAAGACAGGAATTCCCTCATTATCTGTTTTATACTGTGTGTTTTCAGAAAGAATCCTTCTCGCGTCTTCTATGAATGTAATGGGAGATCCGGTCACGGATCTATTGAACAATTTCTGCAGAACAGCACTGCGTACATTCACTTTTCCTTTATAAATTTTCTCCGTCAGTTCATTCATGAAATCGGAAATCTGGTTGTAAAGGAGAATCCCGTATTCGATTTCAGCAATTGCGGTTTTTTTGCCGCTCCATTTCGAAATAGTATCGATGAACCTTAATATTTCACCCGAAAAAAACGCTACGGAAAGTTCATCTGCTGAGACAGGAAGATCGAGAAGAATCATATTATCATCAGGACGGACATGATGCCACGCATCTGCCAGGCGGCGCATGGCATCGCAACTGTTCATGAATACCATTCCTGCAAGGTCGGGAAGATCATTGCCCATTGCGCGGTCAAGAATCCTTTTTATGTGAGGGCAGAGATTGTCATGTAATATATG
>JAHJQU010000358.1 GCA_018819005.1 Pseudomonadota bacterium
CTAACCCCGATAAACGGGATAAGTAAGTTTGCGAGATTGTTTACTGCCGGAAAAACGCAGGAAATAATCTCTTACTTACTAATCTGTTGTTTCGCAGTTTCCCTGTTATTTTTATTTCATCCTGACTCTGCTTTTGCAGCCAAAAAAATACAAAAGCAAAAAAAAGGCGAGGTTGTAAAAAAAATCCATATAACAGCAGACAGGCTGATCGCGGAAGGTAATTCAAACAATGCCGAATTCATCGGAAACGTCAGAGCAGTCCAGGAGACAACGGTTATCACATCTAATAAATTGAAGATTTTCTATAAAAAGGACTCATCTGGTATAGAGGATAATTCAAAAGGGGAGGAATCGATAAAAGAAATTATTGCAACCGGAAATGTAAAAATATTGTTTGATGATAAAATTGCCGAAACCGAGCAGGCTGTTTATACTGCTGAAACCAGAATACTGGTGTTAAACGGCCCGAATTCAAAAATTACGAGCGGGAAGAATACCATATCCGGGTCAAAAATAACCTTTTTCCGGGATGACGGACGCATTAATGTCGAAGGAAGCGGAAAGAACCGTGTTGAAGCCTTCTTTGAATCGGATGGAAAAAGTTTATAAACAGGAAGGAGAAACAACTTTTTTAATGGCTAAATTATTTCTTGATAGTCTGGTTAAGATATACAGGGGAAGAAAAGTCGTTGATTCTATCAGCATCGATGTCGAAAGCGGTGGGGTGTTTGGGCTTCTGGGTCCAAACGGCGCCGGAAAAACAACAACCTTTTACATGGCTGTTGGAATGGTAAAACCTGACGAAGGCAAAGTATTCATCAACGATGAAGAGATTACCGGCGCACCAATGTACATAAGGGCCCGCAAGGGATTGGGTTATCTATCCCAGGAAGCTTCAATATTCAGAAAACTGACAGCGAAGCAGAATGTTATGGCAATTCTCGAATTGCAATCAATCTCAAAACAGGAGCAGGAAGACCGTGCAAACATTCTCCTTGATGAGCTTGGCATCAGGCATCTTTCGGATCAGAAAGCGGCTCTCCTTTCAGGAGGAGAAAAAAGGCGCCTTGAAATTTCCCGGGCGCTTGCCACTAATCCAAAATTTATTCTTCTGGATGAGCCTTTCGCGGGAATAGATCCTCTCGCAGTTATTGACATAAAGAATATCATAAGGCATTTAAGGGATCGCGGGATAGGAATTTTGATTTCCGACCATAATGTAAGGGAAACCCTTGGAGTATGCGATATGGCTTTCATATTGAACGAAGGTAAGATTATTGAATCCGGGCCTCCGGAAAAAATTGCATCCAGCGAAATTGCACGCCGCATATACCTCGGAGATGAGTTTAGATTGTAATATGGCTCTTGAATTCAAACAACAACTCAAACTGTCTCAACAACTGGTTATGACTCCCCAGTTGCAGATGGCTATCAAGCTTTTACAACTCTCGCGACTTGAACTTCTTGATACGGTACGTCAGGAACTTGATTCAAACCCTATGCTGGAAGAGGTTCAGGATTCTGTTTCCAATGAATTGTTGCCTGAACCGACTGAAATAGCGAGTCAACCGGATGACTCCTTAACCAAAGAAGTAAAAATCGAAGAAAAAATCCACGACACCTTTGACTGGAACAATTACATAGATGAATATAATACCCCGGGGAAAGTCAGTTTTGAAACAGAAAAAAAAGAGACTCCGAGTTATGAAGCTTTTATATCCAGGACCGAATCTCTGAACGATCATCTTCTCTGGCAACTTCTGATGACAGGCCCCTCAAAAGAAGATGAAGAAATAGGAAGTCTTATAATCGGAAATCTCAACGGAGACGGTTATCTTGATGTTTCTGTGGAAGATATATCAGAAACCAGCGGATCTTCTATAGAAAAGGTTGAAAAAGTTTTATCAATAATACAAACATTCGATCCGGCCGGAGTATGCGCAAGAAATTTGAGCGAATGCCTTCTAATACAGGCAAATCAGCTCGGTCTCCATGGAACTGTGGTCACCGATATTATTCAAAATCATCTGAATTATCTTGAAAACAAAAATTTCAGGGCTATTGCGAAGGCGCTCAAAGCAGATATGGGAGAAGTTGAAGCGGCCGCAAATATTATTCTGGGGCTTGAACCAAAACCCGGGCGAAAGTTTTCAGATGAGGAGCCTCAATATATAACCCCCGATATTTATGTATATAAGGTGGAAAATAATTTTGTTATAATACTAAATGATGACGGGATGCCGAAGCTGAGAGTCAATTCCTACTATAAAAAAAACATGGGAGGAGGTAAAATACCAAAGGATGCCAGGGACTACATCCAGGAGAAGGTGCGGTCCGCGGCATGGCTGATAAAAAGTATCCATCAGCGCCAGAAAACAATATATAAGGTAATGGAAAGCATGCTCAAGTTTCAGAGGGAATTCTTTGAAAACGGAATATCTTTTTTAAAACCTATGGTATTAAGAGATATCGCTCAGGATATAGAAATGCACGAATCAACAATCAGCAGGGTGACTACAAACAAATATGCATTAACCCCCCAAGGCATTTTTGAATTGAAATATTTTTTCAATAGTTCTATTAATCGAACTACAGGCGAATCTTTGGCTTCTGCCAGCGTTCAGGATATGATTAAAAAGCTTATTAAAAATGAAGACCCCCAGAAGCCTTACAGTGATGATAAAATAGCTGATATTCTTTTGAATTCCAATGTAAATATAGCAAGAAGAACCGTCGCAAAATACAGAGATGTGTTGAAGATACTATCTTCAAACAAACGCAAACAACATTAGGGAGAATTCCATAATCATGCAAACATCAGTTACTTTTAAAAATCTCGATCCTTCTGATAACTTAAAGTCATACGTCGGTGATAAGCTGGATAAACTCGATAAGTTTCTTGACAACCCTGCAGAAGCAACAGTTGTGCTTTCAATAGAAAAATTCCGTCACATAGCCGAAGTCAATATAACAGGTGACAGGCTTAATATCTTTGGCAAAGAAGAAACAAGTGATATGTATGCAGCCATCGACATGGTGCTTGATAAACTTGAAAAACAGATAAAGAAGAGCAAGCAGAAAATCCGTGAACGGAGAACAACATCAAAAGGAAAAACAGCTGCCATAAGTCAGGAAAACTTTCGGGAGGAATCCGATATAGGCCAGATAAAGGTTCAGAATATTGAATACAAACCCATGGATATCGAAGAAGCTGTTATGCAGATGGATCTTGTAACCGATAATTTCCTTGTCTTTACAAATGCCAGAACAGATAAAACAAATGTCCTGTATCGCAGAAAAGACGGCAATTACGGATTGATACAACCTGTCAGCTGAACTTTCGAATCGGTATTATTTAATTGATATCATACGTGACGGTATAAAATGAAAATTCTCGAAGTACTGCCAAAAGAAGCAATTATAACAGATTTGAAATCGAAAGTTAAAAACGAGGTCATTGAAGAGCTGGTTGCTTCTATTTCAAAAATAACAGGTATCAACAGTGCGGAACTTATCAAGGTTCTTCTTGAAAGAGAGCGTCTTGGAAGCACCGGAATCGGTGGAGGCATAGGAATTCCGCACGGAAAATTAAAAAATCTTGAATCGCTTATAATGGGTTTCGGCCTGAGCAGAAAAGGCGCTGATTTCGAATCTATTGACGGCAGGCCGGCCCATTTGTTTTTCATTCTTTTAACCCCTGAAAATTCAACCGGCCTTCATCTGAAGTTGCTCGCACGAATATCCAGACTCTTAAAAAACGAGTCTTTCAAAAAAAAGCTCATGGATGCAACAGACAGTAATCAGGTTTATTCCATAATTGAGGAAGTTGACGAAGATTTTTAATAAAGTTCTCTTTTAACGTGAAGAATTTAAAAATATTTATTATTACAGGCCATTCAGGATCCGGTAAAAGCACTGCAATAGCAGCGTTTGAAGATGCGGGCTTCTATTGTGTTGATAATATGCCGGTTGCTCTCCTTCCCAAGTTTTTAAAGCTTCCTATCAAGAGTTCTAATGAATTTAACGGTCTTGCTTTTGTCATGGACCTGCGGGAAAAAGAATTCTTATCCAAATACAGATCAGTTTTTGATTCAATAAAACAAATCGGCTGCTCTTTTGAAATCCTGTTTCTTGAAGCCGATGAGAATATTCTGCTGCAGCGCTTCAGTCAAACAAGAAGGCACCATCCCCTTTCCCACGGCAAAACTCTTGTTGACGGTATCCGGATTGAGAAGGAACGGTTACATGATTTAAAAGCTGCCGCCGACAGAATCATTAACACATCCCATTATAATGTACATGAACTGAAAGCCATAATCATGGATATTGCGCTTAAAAGCAAAAACAGTTCACCCATGAACATATATATTCTCTCCTTCGGTTATAAATTTGGTATCCCTGCAGACGCGGATCTGATTATTGATGTCCGTTTTCTTACAAACCCTTTTTTCAATCCCGAATTAAGGGATCTTGATGGGGAAAACGAAAAAGTCAGAGATTTTGTATTAAAAAAACGTGCAACGAAGACTTTTATGAAAAAATATCTTGATTTGCTTGACTATTTAATTCCTTTATATGAAAAGGAAGGTAAGTCATATTTGACCATTGCGGTTGGATGTACAGGAGGCAAGCACCGCTCCGTTCCTATTGCGAGAACAATATTTGAGCATTTTAAGAAAACCGGAGTTCAGATCAATCTTTTACATCGGGACATAACCAG
>JAHJQU010000359.1 GCA_018819005.1 Pseudomonadota bacterium
CTTTTTCAAATCCGTTAAGGATAATGCCGGTAAGAACTGAAATATCATCTATTCGAAACTGCCAACTTCTAGACGGCATGAAGAGCTTCCTTAAGAATTTGTTCACGGAACTGTTTTTTCAAGGCATTCCGAGTAACGAGGTCAACAGAACATTGCAAGAGGTTTTCGAGGTATTCTTTCAACTCAAGGAAACGAAATATCCCTGGGGTTTGTACAAAAGTTACCAGAATATCCACATCGCTTTCTGCTGCAGCCTCATCACGGGCCACAGAACCAAAAAGCGATAATGATGCCACGCCAAAACGTGTTCCAATTTCATTCCTGTGTTCAGCAAGAATTTTCAATATATCCTGGCACCTCATGACTATATCCTCATTATATTGAATTCGAATAAGAGCATGTTAATTTTGGAGGACGAACGAAATCCAGTATTTTGCTCTGATGGATACTAATTAACTTAATTAATACATATAATGAAATAGCCGTCACGTCAACCCTGAATGGTGAATTCAAGTTCAAAGTGCACCACTTAGGGGCGATATCAGGGGCGCCCTTTACATTTATGGTTTTAGCGCAACTGGACGTTCATCATTATATCAGTTGATCATATTTGAAGCTCAATGCCGCATGCCGCGGGAAATCTTCGACCGCAGGGGATAAAATCTGTTTATTAATCCGCTCGCTGATCACCTGCAGGCAGTTGGGTTAGGCCTCGCTGTTTCTGTTCAACTTATTATTGCATTCATGTTTTGATATAGGATAGTTATACCATGATTATCGGGAAGAGACGTACCGGTCTATTGTATGGTGTGATCAGCCCGGTAGGTACGCAGCTGTTAATCTATTGTGATATAAGCACCTCGCAGCAAGTAGCGAGGAATACGCTTGCTGTTTTGATGCAAAGGAGGTCCGGATGTACGATCATTTAAGTGTCTGGCTGAATGGAAAGATGATTCCCTGGAATGAAGCGAAAGTGCCTATTCTTTCACACGGCTTCAGCAGAGGTTCTGCCATATTTGAGATATTCGGCACCCATGAAGGCCCCACTGGTACAGTTGCTTTCAGAATGGACCAGCACCTCAACCGGCTGATGAGAAGCGCCGAACTACTGGGAATGGAAACAGGTTACTCAACCAGGCAGATCGCGGAAGCCGTGGTAGAAACGGTAAGGACCAACAATATAGGGCGTGGCCTGGTAAAAATACTGGCCTATTGGGGCGAGGAGGCCATTATTCAACTTGTTCTGAACTCCAAACTGGATGTGGCGGTCTTTGCTATTCCTTCCGGCGAGGAACTGGGCCTTGATAATGCCAAGCCGATTTCAGCCTGCATCTCCAAATGGCGGAAGCTCCATCCCGAGACAGTGCCGGTTGAGGCCAAGGCCTGCGCCAACTACCTGAATGGCTATCTGGCGAGAAGGGATGCCAACCTCCGGGGCTTTAATGTCGGCCTTCTCGTAGGGACAGACGGTTTTCTCGCCGAAGGGTCCACCGAATCGGTGTTCCTGGTCAAAGATGGTATCCTAAAGACACCGCCTCTCGGGCGGATCTTGCAGAGCATCACCCGCATGTCCATCCTGCAGGCCGCGCCCGCCATCGGCATCCGCACTTCGGAAGAGCCGGTTCTGCCCGAGGAGCTCTTCACAGCCGAGGAGATATTTGTGTGCCATACGGGCATCAATGTCTTGCCGGTGGCTCGCTTTGAGGACCGGACCCTTGAAGCCCCGGGACCTGCTACCAGGCAACTCATGGAACTGATGAAAAACATTCTCAATCTCTCCGACGACCGGTTCAAGGACTGGTTTTCTCCCATGTAGCGTGAAAAGGGAGACAATATCGCGGATGCTTGTGTCTGCTTGAAATTGACATACCAGCCGATTAATGCGATACATAAAAAGGTGAAAAATAAATTCTTATCATTTAATCAATACAAAAAAAGAGCGTGAAGAGATCATCAAAAAGTCCCCATAGCTGCCGGTGATACCGGGAAGGAAATCTGTTTATGAAATTCACTTTTGCACACAACAACTTTAACGTATTGAATCTGGAAAAAAGCCTCGATTTCTATAAAAAGGCGCTGCAACTTACTGAAGCCAGAAGGCGTGTGGCACCGGATGGGAGTTTTATCCTTGTTTTCTTAAGCGATGGTCAGATGCCGCACCAGCTCGAATTAACCTGGCTCAGAGACCGGCAGGAACCTTACAATCTCGGTGATAACGAATCTCATCTGGCCCTTATGGTTGACGATTTTGCGGGCGCCCATGCCCTGCATGAAAAAATGGGTCGCATCTGTTATGAAAACAAAGCCATGGGGATCTACTTCATCAATGATCCGGACGATTACTGGATCGAAATTGTCCCCAAAAGATGATGCGGGTGGGTGGTGCACACTGTAACAGAATTAACCTGTTTTATAACGAATGAGAAAAAAATGACTTCAAATTCAACACTTGAAATATTTTCAGATTACATCTGGCCCTGGTGTTATTTCATTACCGTGCGTATTGAACAGTTGAAAAGAGAATATGACATAGCCATCCGGTGGCGGGCCTTTTCCCTTCATCCTGATACACCGGAAGAGGGCCTTCTGCTTGAGCAGTTGTTTGCCAATTATCCGGTAGATGTCAAGAAAATGATGAGGAAGTTGCATAAAACAGCGGATGATCTGGGACTGCCTTTAGGAGAACGGGAAAGAACTTATAACAGCCGTATGGCCCAGGAATTGGGGCTTTGGGCTGAATCAAAAAATAAGGGGGATGTGTTCCATAATGCGGTATTCAGAGCCTACTTTGCAGACGGAAAGAACATCGCAAAAACACCGGTGCTTTTGGATTTGACAGAATCCGCCGGCCTTCCACGTGAAGAAGCTGCGGCAGTTCTTGCGACAAGGGCTTTTAAGGAGGCGGTTGATGAGGACTGGGATCTTTCCCGTAAAATGGGGATTACAGCCGTTCCGACGTTTGTAATGAAACAGGATAAGCTGGTTGGCGCACAACCTTATGATATGCTGGAAAGGCTTATGGCTGCAAACGGAATTAAAAAAAGAAGTTGAGCTGAATTAGGAGACATTATCAAACATAGTATTTACTTTTAACAGCAGGTTTTTTATGGCATTATAAAAATTGAGATTCTAACTCTCTGCGTATCTTGTAGGCGTGTGTCGTCTTATCCACCGCGACATCATCCCAGCAGAGTGATTGACCTTGTTTGACCGGACGAATGACTTTGATGTCATGCGCGAGCCCCAGCGGTAAGCCGCCCATCGCGACCGATCTATTGGCCGGCAATAATTTTCCCCAAACGGTGTACCCTCCTTCGCCGTCGAGGGTAGTCCCCGCCTTCAGATCGCTTTTGGCGGTTGCAACCACATCGGCATTCCAGCCATGCGCGACACCCGTGGCTTCTTTACGTAACGCCACACTCGCCACCGACATGCCGACTTCCAGACCAATCAGATGCCAGCGTTTATAGAGCGTGAAATATCGACCGCTCGGATCCGTATGGGCATTGTATTCTTCAAAACAGTTTTTAATGTATTCCGTTTCCGCTTCAACCGTCACCCACACGCCCATGCGGATGTCATATGGAATCTTTCTGCCGTCCGCCTCAAGCGATGAGATGACTTCGACCATCCCTTTTTTCTCAAGAACGCCGCCTTCAGAAACAGGTCGTGTGACATAAGGAATATCTTCGATGCTGGCCGGTGGGTACAGGAGCCCATTGCTGGGTACCGACAGACCGGTGGCATTCGCAACCGCGGCGCACTCAATGGAAGGCTTGGAACCATCCAGGAAACTGTTGAACATCTTTGGGTTTAAACCGCCGCGTCGGGCTTGTTCCGGCGTAAGCCCGTAATAGCCCCAAACGGTATCAGGTGTGGATTCAGAGAAGTGGGGCAGCCATTTATGACCACGACCGGCAGCTACGACAGGAAAACCGCACGTTCTTGCCCAATCCACAAGATCACAAATCAATGCCGGCTGATCTCCGAATGCCAATGAATACACAACCCCCGCTTCAGCAGCTTTCCGGGCGAGCAGGGGACCACAAAAAGCATCTGCTTCAACAGTCACGTTGACCACGTGTTTGTTATAATTGAAAGCGAGCAAACAGTGATCAACAGCAGCAATAGGATGGCCCGTACATTCAACTATAACGTCAATTGCCGGGTGTTTGACCAGCGCTTCCCAATCCTCGGAAATACAGGTGCGCCCCGTTTTAAGTGCATCGTCGAATGATGTGGCATTGGATTGCTGATCCTTCCATCCGACTCGCGCCAGGTTGCGTTTAGCGCCAGCGGGAGAGAGATCTGCGATACCGACTAGATGAACGCCGGGGGTATTTGGCAGTTGCGCCAGGTACATCGAGCCAAACTTACCGGCACCTATGAGGCCCACGCGTATGGCTTGATTATTGGCGGCGAGTTGTTGCAGTTTTTCATGAAGACTCATTACGGTCACCGTTGCTATGTATAGGGAATGATGGCACCAACTTGTGTCTGCCATGAGTATAGGCGGAACTATTATGGGAGTCAACAGAACTTATCGTAGCTGTCATTCAACAAGTAAACTGTCCGGTATGTCAATTGTAAAGACGATTGCATATTGAGATTCATAACGAGACTGTCGAAAAACCACTTTTCGAGCTGATTCCTGCACCCGCAAAGCTGACTTTCAAGGGGCGATATCGGGAACGTTCATCATTATATCAGTTGATCATATTTGAAGCTCAATGCCGCAAGCAGCGGAAAATCTTCGACTGTAGGGAATAGAATCTGTTTATTAATTCGCTCGCTGTTTCGGTTCAACTTATTATTGCATTCCTGTTTTGATATAGGATAGTTATACTATGATTATCGGGATTGGACGTGCCGGTCTATTGTATAGTGTGATCAGCCCGGTGGATACGCAGCTATTAATCTATGGTGATGCAAAGGAGGTCCAAATGTACGATCATTTAAGTGTCTGGTTGAATGGCAAGATGATTCCCTGGCCTGAAGCGAAAGTGCCTCTTCTTTCGCACGGCTTCAGCAGGGGTTCTGCCATATTTGAGATCTTCGACACCCATGAAGGCCCTACCGGCACAGTTGCTTTCAGAATGGACAAGCACCTCAACCGGCTAATGAGAAGCGCCGAACTACTGGGAATGCAAACAGGTTACTCAACCCGGCAGATTGCGGAAGCCGTAGTAGAAACGGTAAAGGCCAACAACATAGGGCGCGGCCTGATAAAAATAATGGCCTATTGGGGTGAGGAGGCCGTTATTCAACTTGTTCTGGACTCTAAACTGGATGTGGCTGTCTTCGCTATTCCCTCCAGTGAGGAACTGGGACTGGATAATGCCAGGCCGGTTTCAGCCTGCATCTCCAAATGGCGGAAGCTTCACCCCGAAACAGTGCCGGTTGAGGCCAAGGCCTGCGCCAACTACCTGAATGGATATCTGGCGCGAAGAGATGCCAACCTCCGGGGATTTAATGTGGGCCTTTTGGTGGGGACGGACGGTTTTCTCGCCGAAGGGTCCGTCGAGTCGGTGTTCCTGGTAAAAGACGGAGTTCTCAAGACACCGTCCTTGGGCAGGATACTGTCCGGCATTACGCGGCTTTCCATCTTGCAGGCCGCGCCCGCCATCGGCATCCGCACTTCTGAAGAGCCGGTTCTGCCTGAGGATCTCTTCACAGCCGATGAGATATTTGTGTGCAATACGGGCGTCAAAATCTTGCCGGTGGCTCGCTTTGAGGACCGGACCCTTGAAGCCCCGGGACCTATTACCAGACAACTCATGGAACTGATGAAGAGCATTCTCAATTTTTCTGACGACCGGTTCAAGGACTGGTTTTCTCCCATGTAGTGTGAAAAGAGCGACGATATAGTTACGCCATTTTACATTTATAGTTTATAGCCTGAATGTATAATGATATCAGAGGGCCATGCCAAACGTTACAGGGAAGAGAATCAACTGCGGATTAATCTGAACATTAGTGTGTAAAATTTGGCACTTACCAGCAGATGGGAAGTTCCTAAATCAGGTATTCGTGGAGTCGAAGAATATAATAAGGGCAAAGCTACGCATTTGGCACAGGCCCGAGGATAAGCACGGGCAGCGACGAGCCCCGGATCCGCAAGCTGTCGTTGAACAGGTTTTTGCAGAGAGCCTGTAAAGGCAGATATCTGGTTCCCGTTGTACGCGGCCTGAAAATCGGAAAGAATCATCAAGGAGGAAATGGACATGGATACAGAGTTTCATTATTACATGACGGGAATAATCGCAAAAGCGGCTGGTTTCAGTGAGGACGAAGCCAAGACCATTGCAACGGCGTCGGAATATGTGGATGAGAACGATGTATGTCTGACCGTAGAAGACCGGTCAAACGGCAATGTGTATCAAAATTATATTTCCCAGACGATGAACATTTTGAAGCCGAAACGAAAATTGATGCGGATATACCCAGTATTTCACTTTGTGCCCGGTGAACCTATGAGTGAAAGCGCCTGCCGATGTGACGGCAAGATGCATTTATTAAATACCACGCCCGGCAATGAAATCGCCGATAAGTTGTTTGACCTGGCCTTCAAGTCTTCTGAAGATACGCGGCTCTATCGCATCGGGATAGCAACACATGCGTATGCCGACACATGGGCCCATCAGAATTTCGTGGGATGGTATGATTTCTTTAACGACATTGCGCTGGATGTAAAGCCCGATATCGGGCATGCCAACGCCGAGCTTCATCCCGACTGGCCCGCCCACCGGTGGGAAGATGCACGCCTGGTTAATGATCAAATTGACAATACCGACCGTTTCCTTGCGGCTGCGAAAGAAATGTATGGTAAGTATCAATATTATAACAAGCAAAGCGGCAGAAAGGTGAATGCGGCCTGGAAGACAGTATCCGGACAATTGCTCCAGGCCATGGGTGCATCATTTTCAGGAAGCCAGAACTATTATCATGAAGACCGCCTGAACCGTTACAGGGAACTTGCGCCGTGGCTGGGCGATTTTGACGAATCCGACTGGTTTAAAGCGGCAATCGATACAAAAGTGCTGGGCTTAAAGGATTCCGAAAACGTATTACTTTCCATGTTCACGATGCTGCGCGACAAGTTTTACTGGAAAGAGGGAACGGATAAAGAAAAGACGCACTGGTACAGGTTTCAGGAGGCGGTAAAAGAGCATCAGGGAAAGGCCATGGTGGATCTTGATCTATTGTTCGCCAAAATGGGTGTTAATCTTCACACTGTATGAGTCTATTTGGCGATAACGGGGCGAGACCTTTACATAACACCCCCCTTTCCAGATTTATTTAAAGACTTGGTTTCTGGTCTCTGGTTTGTAGTTTCCGGTTGTTTCTTTTAACCAGGAACCAGTAACTATAAACCATGAACATAAGCCTTAATTATCGCCTTCCTTGAACTTGAGCAAATTTGGATGTTCTTCAAAGGTCTCGGGGTTCTTTACATTTATAATTTAGAGCTTGGATGTATTACGATATCAGCGTGCCGTGCCAAATTTTAAAGGAAAGAGAATCGACCGGAACTGCATTTCATAGAACCTATTGAAAATATATCTCATCAGTCTGTATTCAAATTCGTTCAACTGTGAAGGCTTGCTTAAAAGTTCATCACGAAAAATATAAGGCGGGTAATCCCCAATTAATTAAAAATTTTACAAAATAGTAAAGGCGAAGCGAATAAACAACCGATAAAAGAATAAAATATCACTTGAAAGCCTTTGAATATTGTGTTAAGCGGATCGGAGTTTTATTTTATGCGAAAGACTCTTTTTATTGTTAATTTGATGTGGATATTCCTTTCTACCAATCCGACAGGAGGCCGGTATGATTGAGGCGGTTCTGTTTATGCTGGGGCTGGGGCTTGTGTGCAGTTCTTTATTGAGTGCGGCCTCCAAAATATTTTATGTGTATGAAGATCCAAGAATAGCTGAAGTTGAGGGGTTCCTTGCAGGCGCCAACTGCGGAGGTTGCGGTTTTACCGGCTGCTCTGCGGCTGCTGGTGCCATTGTCTCAGGAAAAGCCACGCCCAGCGCTTGTGTTATCGGCGGAATGGAATCGGCCATAAATGTTGCAAGGATCATGGGGTTAGATCCGGGAACGGCCGAGCCGAAAAAATCCCTTAACGAATGCAACGGAGGAGACAGGGCCGAGGATAAGTTTATATATGACGGTATCATAAGCTGCCGGGCGATGTCGGCATATTATGGAGGAAAACGTCTTTGCCGTGTAGGCTGCATAGGATTTGGAGATTGCGTTGCTTCGTGCATGTTTAATGCCATTCATATTGGACCGGACGGGTACCCCGTTGTGGATGAAGTAAAATGCGTCGGATGCGGCGCATGCGAAAAAGTCTGTCCGAAAGGCATCTTAAACGTTCGTACAATGTCCGATAGGCTTCTTCATTTCAATGCGGAAGACGACGCTCTTTCCCCGTGCAGCCAAACATGTCCTGCCGAAATCAATATTTCCCAGTACATATCGCAGATCACGAGTCGTGATTTTTCCGGAGCCGTCAACACAATAAGGGATCGAAATCCCCTTCTTCTTTCCTGTGGAAGAGTCTGCCCTCATCCCTGCGAATCCTATTGCCGGAGAGGTATTGAAGACGAGCCTGTATCCATCAATCAGCTGAAGCGCTTTGTTGCGGACTATGAAATGAACTCAGGAAAGCGTCTTCCAATTCCATGCGCTCCATCTACCGGAAAAAAAGTGGCGGTTGTCGGTGGCGGGCCTGCCGGGTTGAGCTGTGCATATTTTCTGAGACGGCTCGGCCATGATGTAACCATATTCGACATGATGCCGGAGCTTGGCGGCATGATCCGCTACGGTATCCCGGAGTATCGCCTTCCAAAAACCGTGCTGAAATGGGAAACAGACGGTATTCTGGCGCTGGGTATCGAGCATAGACCCAATGTCAGACTGGGAAAGGATTTTGGTATCGCATCTTTAAAAACCGACGGATTTGACGCCGTTTTTCTCGGCATCGGCGCATGGAAGGATTACATGCTTGGAGCTGAAGGTGAAAACCTTGAAGGTTGCTATACCGGAATTGATTTTCTGACGCGGTTTGCAGAGCATCAGCAGGAAGGAAAGGAAACCGGATCTTTTCCTGTCGGCCGTAAATGCGTTGTAATCGGAGGTGGAAATACCGCTATAGACTGTGTCCGGACTCTGATCAGACTCGGAGCAGAAGAGGTTTATATTGTCTACCGCAGAACCCGAAGCGAGATGCCTGCCAATAAGGTGGAAATCGAAGCGGCTGAGCACGAAGGCGTGAAGTTTGTATTTCTTGCCGCGCCTGTCAAGGTAATTGCCGACCAGAACAACCGGGTATCCAAACTCGAGTATCTCAGGATGGAGCTGGGAGAGCCGGATGCAAGCGGAAGACGTCGTCCGGTGCCGGTGAAAGGCTCTGAAACCTGTATTGATACTGATATGATTATTTCTGCCATAGGCCAGGGGCCTGATGTTTCATTTATAAATGACGACGAAGTAATAAAAGAATTGAAAATTACCAGGTGGAGTACGATAGATGCCGACCCTGAAACTCTACAGTCAAGCATCCCCTACGTGTTTACGGCCGGGGACGCGTTTACCGGGGCTTCACTGGTTGTTGAGGCAATCGGCGGCGGGAGAAGGGCGGCCCGAGCCATTCACCTCTATCTGACGGGAGAGGAAGTTACACCTGTTCCAAAATCCCTGAGGAAACAGCATATCCGGGAATCTCTTTTTACCTCCGTTGAAGGTGTGGTGCGCTCGAAACGGACGCCCATGCCGGAGCTTCCGGTAGGCGAACGGATCGTCTCCTTTGTGGAATCAGACCTTGTTATAAGCGAAGCTGATGCGATTCACGAATCCGGACGCTGCCTGAACTGCTGCCGGATTTGCTACAATCAAGAAGCTGCCTGAAGCGAGAGCTTTGCATAACGCACTCTTTTGCCCGATTTCATCGTCAGGCTCTAATTTTAATCCTCGAAATACTCAATGTATTCCTGTGGTTAAAATTCTTGCCTTCCTTGAACTTGAGCAAAATTGAACGTTTTTCAAAGCTCTCGAAGCGAAAATACCGAAGAGCATCCCATACCCATCACCACCGGCTCATGACCTCTATTCCTCTTCTCCGCGCAATTTCATCCTGAAGCTGCTCAAACTGCATGCCTATAACTCCTAACAGACAGAGCATCACCTGAAAACCGGTCTGTTTGTCTGCTTCAAAAAGACGGAGAAGATCTTCTCTTCGAAATATTCAATCATTTTTACTGAATGTTCGTCCGTTGTCTGCGGTCGATGTTTTTATTCCAATACAAATTTCAGCAGAATCTCTGAAGAATATCTTGCATTTGCAGTTAAAAAACTTAATTATGGGCCAAAAAAGTGCTTGGACTACCGGTCTCTCCATAAAATGTTCCGGCATAGAACAAGTTGTGTACTTACAACTTGAACCGAAGCAGCGAGTGCATTCTCCGCTGATTGCAGCGGGGAGATTCAGTTCAGCATGCCGGTTGGAGCTTTATGAAACAGCATTAACAGGGTCAAAGCAAATGGGTTGTCTTTTATATGAAAGAAGGAGGATGAAAAATGAGCATGTTGAAAGAATTTAAAGAGTTCGCAGTTAAAGGAAACGTTGTTGACATGGCTGTCGGTATTATTATTGGCGCCGCATTCGGCAAGATCATTTCTTCTATTGTCGGCGATGTGATTATGCCGTCTATTGGCCTGGTCGTGGGGGGGGGTTGACTTCAGCAAACTCGCTTTTACATTGAAACAGGCATCAGGTGATGCTGCTGCTGTAGTAATATCTTATGGCAAGTTTATACAAACGGTTGTCGATTTTATCATTGTAGCATTCGCGATATTTATGCTTATAAAAGCCATTAACACGCTGAAGCGCAAACAGGAAGCAGCAGTACAACCTCCGCCGGCGCCTTCAAAAGAGCAGGTGTTGCTTTCAGAAATACGGGACATTCTGAAAGAAAAACGTTAACCTTTAACCCTTGAATCCTCATAGGATCACCAACTAATTTGGAGATGATCGGCTTTTTTTAATGAACCGGTCATATTCCTGGCATTATTTCTTTTCATCGGGATCCGCTTTTTTGGGATAAATTACAAGGCGATCTCCCGGGCTGACTTTTAGTTTTTTGCCGAGCTTGTTCCAGATGGAAATAGACAGAACAGGTATATCAAACATCCTTGCAATCGAATAGAGAGTATCTCCTTTTTTTACAACGTACACATGTTTACCCTGATCAGACAGAAAATTATTTAAAAGCTGTTCATACCGCTTGGCAAAACCCTCTGAAGCGCCTTTCGGAATAAGAATAGTGTGATTTCCCTTTGGAACAAAATAACCTTTTATTTCAGGATTAAGATCCTTTATCTCCTTGAATGAGCTCTTTGCCGCCTTTGCTATGAGCTTTATGGGAATTTCACCGGCACATTCAATAATAACCCTGTCGAAGGCTATCGGGGGATAATAGTCCTTGTCGGTCAGTTTGAATCCATATCCGGCAGGATTATGCAAGATTAGTTTTATTGAAAGAATTCGAAAAATGTATCTCTGGGTTTCATTCGGAAGGTAAAGCCTGTAAAAATCATTGGTTTCCTGCTCATAAATTTCGGCAAGCAGCCCTCCTTCTCCCATGTTGTACGCCGCTGTCGCCAGTGTCCATGAACCCAGAATGTCGTAAAGGTTTTTTAAATAGCTTACAGCAGCTTTAGTCGAAGCGAAAAAGTTGCGCCGTTCATCTTTATTTCTATCGATGGTCAGCCCGTAATTCTGTCCGGTTCCAGAAATAAACTGCCAGTAGCCGACAGCTCCTTTATTTGATACTGCGTTTGGTATTAGCGAGCTTTCCGCAATGATAATGTACTTCAGATCGTCGGGCATGCCGTTTTCTTTAAGCGCCTGTTCGATATGAGGCAAATAGCGGCGTGATCGTTTCAGCCATAGAATAACCTGTGTGCGATCCAAGGAGGAGATAAGAATCTCTCTTTCGAAGCGCTCTTTGA
>JAHJQU010000360.1 GCA_018819005.1 Pseudomonadota bacterium
GCCTATCTCGATGTTCTGGACAAGGTGGAAAACGAGACTTCAGCATTAACCCTTATTGTGACCTCTGCCCATGATAAAATTTTTTCAAACGGTCTTGATCTCGACTGGCTTTTTCCTGTTATCCAAAATAAAGACGTAAAAACCGCAAAAGACTTTTTTTATTTATTAAACGTTCTGTTTAAAAGAACGCTTATGTATCCCATGATTACCATTGCTGCCATGAACGGTCATGCTTTCGCAGGCGGAGCTATTTATACTTGCGCATTTGATTTCAGGTTCATGAGGTCGGACCGCGGATTTTTCTGTGTTCCGGAAGTTGATCTTGGCATACCATTTTTGCCCGGAATGCTTGCGTTGCTGAACCGGGCCATTCCGAAACAGAAGTTCGAGGAGCTGCAATTTACAGGAAAGCGCCTCACAGCCGTGGAATGTGCCGAAAACAATATAATTACAAAGGCATGCCATATAAACGATCTTATGAATGAAACACTTGCCTTTGCCAAAAGCCTTAATAAAAGAAGGGCCGTAATTCTGGAGATGAAGAAAAGGATGCATGGAAACATTCTGCATGCTCTGGAGGTCGAAGATGTCCCATATATAGAATCGGGTACGTTTAATCTTTGACGGCTTCGTAAATGTCCGTAGTAATCGGCGGAAGGGAGGTGAAACATGAAGATATTCATCACCGGCGGTTCCGGTTTTATCGGTACCAGTCTATCCGCTTATTTTTTAACAAATGGTCACACTGTTGTCGCAGTGGGCGGACGTGATGCCGGCAAAACATTATCACATCCCAATTTAAAATACATTTCTGCCGACACAACCAAGAAAGGATCATGGCAGGAGGAACTCAAAGACATAGATGCTGCCGTAAACCTTGCAGGAAGAAGCATATTCAAACGCTGGAACGAAAGATACAAACAGAATATATATGACAGCAGGATCATTACCACACGCAATCTTGTGGAAGCGATTCCCGCAGGAAAAAACATAATTCTTTGCACCACTTCAGCCGCTGGTTACTATGGCGACAGATGGGAAGATATCCTCACAGAGAGCGAACCGTCAGGCAGCGATTTTCTGGCAAAGGTTTGCAGGGATTGGGAAGAAGAAGCGTTCAAAGCGAAAGACAAAGGAGTGAGGGTTGCTGCCATGCGTTTTGGTGTTGTTCTCGGAAGAGGCGGCGGGGCGCTGGAAAAAATGATACCCCCGATCCGCTTTTTCGTTGGCGGGCCCATCGGAAATGGCAGGCAGTGGTTCCCATGGATTCATATTGAAGACCTTATTTCAGCGATTATGTTTGTTCTTGAAAATAAGGCTGTAAACGGCCCGTTAAACTTTACCGCACCGGAATCAACAAGAAATATTGAACTTGTAAAAACCATTGCCGGTATTCTTCACCGGCCGGCCTTTATGCCGGCTCCTTCTTTCATGATCCGGCTTATTCTCGGAGAGTTTGGATCTTCAATTCTGGCAAGCCAGAGGGTAATTCCCGATAAACTTCTGAGATACGGCTTTGAATTCAAATATCCTGATATAAGAAGCGCTGTATCAAATATTATTTAGTTTCCATCCGGAAATGGCCCTTTTGTGCGCTCTCGGTGTCAATCTGCGGGATTTCTTGTGCGGCATACATTACGTACGCTTCCGCGCAATCCCTTGATTTCCTTGAGCTTGCCCAAAATTGCCTATTTCCAAATTGGAAACTTGCAAGTGTCCGAACTTAGTTTCCGGATGAACACCGTCAGTTTTAGGCCTCGCTTACGGTTACACTCTCAATCTTATCTCCCTGCCGTATTAAATCAACGACTTCCTGCCCGTTTATTACCTTGCCGAATACCGTATGTTTCCCGTTCAAGTGCGACTGGGGGGAATGTGTAATAAAAAACTGACTCCCATTCGTGTCCGGCCCGGCATTTGCCATTGAGATCACTTTTTTATCGTGTATAAGTGGATTTCCCTTTAACTCGTCTTTAAACCTGTAACCCGGTCCGCCCCTTCCTGTTCCGGTTGGATCTCCTCCCTGGATCATAAAATTGCCGATAACACGGTGAAAAGATGTGTTGTTGTAAAAACCCTCTCCGGCAAGAAATACAAAGTTGTTGACCGTTTTTGGCGCATGTTGCGTATAAAGCTCAAGTTCAATAATGCCCTTGCCGGTCTCGATAACCGCTTTATACACCTTGTCCTGCTCGATTTGCATTTGAGGCGGACAATCCCATTGAAGTTTGGTCATAAATTATTTCTCCTTACCTTTATTAATCTTTCTGCCATTTAAGCTGAAATTCAATTTCTTCTTTTCCTGCTCCTCTTTCATGCTCAATATTGATAATTGCCTCAGGCGGAACGGATAAACGCACACCATCAATCTGTATGCGAAATTTTTTTCCCTGCTCAAGACAATCGGCCAGCCTGCGAAGCTTTTCGATAAATTGATTTAACGGGTATTCTTTTTCAATGTCTCTTTTAATTTTTTTCTTGCGTACAGCCATATAAAAATATCCTCCGGTGTTTATATTCAGTTTCAATTTAAAACCATTTGTTTTTTAGAAAGATCAATACACTGGTTACCGAAAGGCTTAATGAAATGCCCATGGTTATAAGAAATGCATGAGGTGAATCCTGAAAAGGCAGCCCAACATTCATTCCATATATACTTGCTATCAATGTCGGAATCATCAGAATAATAGTAAATGATGTCAGCAGTTTCACTACAACATTCAGATTATTTGAAATAACCGATGCAAATGCGTCCATCATTCCGCTTAGAATATTGCTGTAAATATTAGCCATTTCGATGGCCTGCTTGTTGTCTATAAGTACATCTTCCAGCAAGTCTTTATCTTCGGAGTCCATTTTCAAAATTTCGATTTTTTGCAATCGTTCCATCATAAGTTCATTTGATTTGAGGGAAGTTGTAAAGAAGACCAGGCTTTTTTCAATGTTTAGAAGTTTTATAAGCTCCTCATTTTTCAATGATTTGTGCAGGTGAGCCTCGGTCTCTCCGGTTTTTTTGTTGATTTCTTTCAGATATTTAAGAAAAGACAAAGCGGTTCTGTTGAATATGTGTAAAATGAAACGCCTTGCGTTTTGAGTATAAAGGTTTTTTGTCCTTCCGTTATTCAAAGTCAGGATTTCATTGATATCACCTGAACATACTGTAATTATTAAATCATTAACAAGAATTATGCCGACAGGCAATGTTGTATAAGGAACTTCCGAATTATTAGGGTCATAACTGGGCACCCTTACAACGATAAGAATAATATTATCTTCCGTTTCAATTCGCGCTCTTTCATCAACATCAAGCGGATCTGTTAAAAAATCCAAAGGAATGTTCAGGTCCTTTGACAGTTTATCCAATTCATCAGAACCGGGTTTTGAAACATTTATCCAGCAATTGCTTTCGACTTTATCGGTTGAGATAAACTTGCTTTCGCAACATCTGAATATCCTGATCATATGTTTATTCCTCTTAAGACTGGATATATCTTGTCGCCCGTTTATTTATTAAGCCCGCACATATACAAGATGACAGACTGTTTTTAATCCTACCGATATGGATTGTCAATGAAGAGATTTATATATAATGACATGCCGGAGGTATTAGAGTTTTCCCTTCTTCGAATTGCCCAAACAGATGCTGGTTACCGAATCGTAAACTCGAAGCTGCTCCCGGAAATGACGTTCCAGAGTATCCGGTTCATCCTTGCCGTTTTTGTTGTGCCAGTGATTGTTCTTCCATCCACCGCTTGATACGGTTCGCGTCGCCTATACGGGTCAGCTTGCCTTGAGCATCAAGCAGCACAATCAGAAGGGGGCGCCGGGCAACTGAAACCTGCATTACCAGGCATCGGCCTGCCTCATTAGTGAAGCCTGTTTTGGAGAGACCGATCTGCCAGCGCGGGTTCTGGATCAAACGATTGGTATTATGGAATTCCAGTGTGCGGCGTCCTGAAAAGATCGTAGCATCTTCCCGGGTAGTGAATTCCCTGACAAGAGGATAGTGATAAGCTGCGTCCACCATCCGAGCCAGATCCATGGCAGAGGAGGTGTTGCCGCTGGAGAGCCCGGCAGTATCTTCGAAACGCGTCTTGAAAAGTCCCAATGATTTGGCCTTGGCGTTCATTGCATTAACAAAGGCTTCAAGACCGCCCGGATAAGTCCGCCCAAGAGCATTGGCAGCGCGGTTTTCGGAAGCCATCAAAGCCAGCAGGAGAGCGTTTTCGCGTGAGAGGCGTGTACCCACTGGCAGGCGAGAGGGGCTGTAGAGAAGGGTGTCCACGTCTGTGGGTTCAATGGTAATTGATTCCTTGAGGTCAATTCGGGCATCCAGAACTACCATTGCGGTCATAAGTTTGGTTATGGAGGCGATGGGCAACACCGCTTCTGTTTGTTTCTGAATCAGCAACTCACCTGTTCGCTGGTCCTTTACCAATACTGAAGCGGAGCGTAGAACAAGATTCCGGGGAGTCCGTATGGCTTTAACGGACGAATGTTTTTTATTGGCAGATGTGGATTTCGGCGATTTTGAGAACCCTATGGCCCCTTGAACATCGAGCAACCATACACTCAAAAGGATACTCACGATCACCATGCCATATCTTCTTACCATGCTCTCTCCGTGACTTGAACCAAAACAGCCCGCATTCCACAACCACTACCCAATCCCGATAATAGTATCGGTTGTCACCTCGCATAATTTTCAGAATCTGTCAACAATTGCTTCCGGGATATTTTTCAGGGGAAGCAATAATCCGGATCATCAGTTTACTGGGAATCACTTCGATTCAGCATTGAAGCTCCCCGCTGCTTGCGACCGGGAGCTTCAAAGAAGAATTGATAATTGTTTGAAGTTTTGCGGCATTGTTTGAAAAAATCCATTCTGTTCCCCTGTTCAACTCCCTGAAGAGA
>JAHJQU010000361.1 GCA_018819005.1 Pseudomonadota bacterium
CCGGCCCATTGTATATCAAGAACATTGCTTGCATCAAATCTGTCTGAACCGACACAAAGTTCCACCTGACCTCCGAAATGCTGCACTATTCTGGCAACAAGAATGCTTGGCCTGCTGTGAAAACCGAGGGATACCGGAACACCGACCGTGATGGTTGAACGCTCTATGTTCTCATTTAATATTTCTTTCGCAAGATCTTTCCCGTTTGTTAAAAATTGGCAGACATAAAACAGGCCGTAATTAATAGTCCTGTCTAAAAGTGCATTGGGATCTACAAAGGATGACAGTCTCTCCTGGACAATTTTGTATATGTTCTTATAGCCCGCATCATGCAAATGTCTCTCATAAAAATGGAGGAGCCGCCCTATTATCTGCAGGAGATGAAATACCACCGAAAAAAAACTGCGCAGTTGTTTTAATTTCCTGTTACCATACTGGTATCCACCGTGTATCACATATGTATCAAATGATGATTGAAGATTGTGCACCACCATTTCAAAACGCCTGATTTCAACCTCATTGATTCTGTCGGGAACAATGGAGTTTAATTCATTAACATCATACGGTTCGAAAAAAGCATACTGATCGAAGCTCGCGGCAATATCCAGAAATTCACTTGCTATTTTAACTATATTTTTTTTTTGCTGGTCCCTGTTTTCATCATCTATGTCGTATTCCAGTTTCTCCCCGGTTGAAATGCTGGGGAAATCGGCTGGACTGAAGCATTCTTCCGGCACAGAAATGCCAAGACGTTGCGCTTCTTCAATTATCGAAGGAGATATTTTGACGAGTGCTTCGGTAAAGAAATCGAGAATTACCTTTCCTTCATTACTGAATTTTTCAACATCAGGGAGATCATAGAAAGGAAGCCTGTTCAAAATGTGGGACTGTGAATAACAGGCAAGGCTCAAATGCCTTACTGCGGCCGAAAGCTCTCTGTAGTAATACCAGTTCTTGGTGTTTTTTGCCCCGTGGAAATCAAGAAAATCTTCGAGAAGCTGAGAAGAAGATATGAGGGTAGAATAGAATTTTTTTACAAGAAATTGCCTGGGATCGTCACTGCTTAAAAGTGACAGGCAGCATTTAAGGTAATCCCTGGAGAAGATGCCGACCTTTTCGGCAAAAGATCCGCCTATTGTGTTTTCCTGTAATTGCATGGCTTATCGGAATAGTGATTCTGAAAAAATAAAAACGGCCGGAGCAACCCGTAAGCCGAATTCTGTTTCCGGTCCGGGTTGCCCCGAAACGGACAACGACCATTCATCTATGGATGCAGATTGCTCTGCATCTCTTGCGACCTACCCGGGAGCTCGGACGGGCAGCCCTCAGACACTCCCCTATTTGGTCTTGCACCGGGTGGGGTTTGCAAAGCTTCCCCGGTCACCCGGAGAACTGGTGCGCTCTTACCGCACCTTTTCACCCTTACCCTGCAATAAATGCAGGGCGGTATATTTTCTGTTGCACTTTCCTTCGCGTCGCCACGACTCCACGTTATGGAGCACCCTGCCCTGCGGTGTTCGGACTTTCCTCAGGATCAGGATCTGACCCTGCGGTCGTTTAGATTGCTCCGGCCGAACATCATACCTTTCCCCAGTAAATTATTCTCTGACAATGGGGGCAGAATTTTATGCTGTCAAACCGCTGAAGCTCATTATACATCTGGGGAGGAATATTCATGTTGCATCCAAGGCAAATTGAATCTAAAGCCGGTGCAATTGCAGTCCCCTTAGTCAACCCTTTGACAATATTGAACTTTAACATTAATTCTTTATCGACATTCTTTGAAATAGTGCCCCGTTTTTCATCAAGATCGGCAAGATCCATCTCGCTTTGCCCGATCTTTTCCCCAATTATCTCCTTCTCCTTGTCAATTCTCTCTTTTGTTTCAATAAATTCCTTTTTCAGGGAAACCATCCCTCTCTCTGTAGTCTCAATAACATCAAGGCTTTTTAACATTTCATCTTCGACCAGCGAGTTTTTCGCCTTGATGTCATCGATCTCCTTCAATATTGACTGGTATTCCTTATTCGTCTTTACTGCCGCCAGCTTCTCCTGGCTTTTCCTGAGCATTGAAAGGTTGGCCTGGTAATCCGACTCATTTAAGCGATATTTTTTTTTTAATTCGTCGACAAGCGCCTTTTTCATTTCCATATCCTGTTCGGCATCCCTTATTTCTTTATCAAGGATTGCCATCTTTTCAGGGATAACCTCAAGGGCTGATTTTATCTTATTAATCTTAATTTCAATTTCCTGCAGCTGAACTACAATGCCTATTTGTTCCCTCATGTTAATCATATCTTCTTATTTCATAAAATAAGTTATGCGCCTGTTTTATAAGTTGTAAAACGGGTCGCGTTCAATCCCGCATGCCTTAACCAACACATCATAACCGGCTTTACGTATCATAGCTTTAAGTCTTTTAGCCAGAGCCTCAACAACTATATGCTCCGATGCGAAATGTCCTATATCGATGAGCCCACGGCCCTCTGCTTCCGCAGCTCTTGCATCATGATATCGCATATCTCCTGTAATGTAAACCTGGGCCTCTGATTTAATGAAATCCTTCATAAGGGATGATCCGCTTCCCGTGCAAACTGCAGCATGAGTTACGAAAAGCTCCGGGTTTCCTGCAATTCTTATACTCTTTAAAGCAAGTCTTTCTTTTATTTTCCGGGCAAAAAGGAGCAAATTCATTTTTTCCTCGAGCTCACCCACACGCCCTAAACCATCAGAATTATCATATTCATAAAGCGGATAAACATCGTAAGCCATTGTCTCATATGGATGACTTTTTCTGATATGTGCAATGATTGCCGGAATATCCTGTTTAACGGCAACTACTTCAATTTTTACCTCATCCACATCGGATATTTTGCCTCTTTTCCCTGTAAAAGGCTTTGCCGAAAATCCCGG
>JAHJQU010000362.1 GCA_018819005.1 Pseudomonadota bacterium
AACACATCCGTTATTGCAATTGAGCTGAGAGAATCGGTTCCATATGTTGTTGAACAATCGGATAGCTTTTTAATGGTACATTTTGAAGCTTCTTCAGTTCCTCCTAAGCCTGAAAAAGAAGCAGATCTTCCGGACTGGAAGAAAGTTCTTACCACGGTACCGGTTGAAGTAGTTGAAACAGAAAAAGGAGAACCTGTAAACAAACAAGGCGCAGAAGCCAAAATGCCTCTTCTAGAACCGGCAAAAAAATATACAGGTGAAAAGATAGCGCTCGATTTTTTTGATACTGATATAAAAAATGTATTTCGTATTTTGAGAGAAGTCAGCGGTAAAAATTTTGCAATTGATAAAGGCGTTACCGGAAAAGTCACATTGTCATTAGAAAAACCGGTTCCATGGGATCAGGTTCTTGATCTTGTTCTTAAAATGAATCAGCTAGGGATGATCCATGAAGGTGACATTGTAAGGATAGCTCCTCTTGAAGCTATTAAAAAAGAAGAAGAATTAAAGCAGGCACAATTCATAGCTGAGCAAAAATCAAAAGAGCAACAAAAATCACTTGAAGAGCTATTTGTAGAATATATTCCCATAAATTATTCAAACGCGAAGTCAGAGATATTGCCGCATCTGGAGAAGATAAAATCCAAGGACAGGGGGAACATCGGTGTAGATGAGAGGACAAATCTTATAATAATTACGGATACGGCTGAAGTTATCAGGCAGGCAAAAGAAATTGTAAAAAAACTTGACCGGGTGACTCCACAGGTAATCATAGAAGCAAGGATAGTTGAAGCAAGCACAAATTTTTCCAGAGAAATAGGGACATCCTGGGGATCGGGAATCGGTGTTCAGCCGACAAGCCTTATAAATGGCACATACGGAACTGTTTCTTCGATTGATAACAGGGTAGGAGCCGGCCCTCAGAGAGGTATGCAAAATTTTGGTGGAACTTATGGCGTGAATACGGCTATTAATTTCCCGACATCTTTGGATGTAGCAAGCATAGGATTTAATTTCGTAAGACTTGCCGGAACACCTCTTTTGCTGAATGCTAAACTTCAGGCAATGGAAGCTCAGGGTGAAGGCAAAATAATTTCTGCTCCCAAAATAGTTACTCTTGACAATAAAGAAGCCACAATAAAGCAGGGGTTGCGTTATCCCTACAACAAGCTTGATACTTCAGGCAACACAACAACGGTATTTGAAGATGTTGATCTTGAGCTGAAAGTAAAACCGCATGTCACTCCAGATAACCGGATTTCCATGGTTATCAAGATCAAAAAAAGGGACCTTGGGAACATAATAAGTGGTCAGCAATCATTTACTACAAAGGAAGCTGAAACCGAACTCCTCATTAATGACGGAGAAACCTTCGTAATTGGCGGTATCATTAAGACAACCAAGAGCTCAGGCGGCTCAGGAGTTCCCGGATTGTCCAAGATTCCGATTCTCGGATGGCTTTTCAAGGCCGACTCAAACACCGACAACAAGGAAGAACTTCTTATATTCATAACCCCGAAGATCGTTCTCCTCGAGCAGCGCAGCGCTCTATAAACCGCTCTGTGAATCTTCGTATTCTGCCATCATTCCTTCACTCCCGTTTCAACGGGAGTGAAGATTCTATTTCTGCTGTTCTTTTTGTATCCGTGTAATTTCCTTTTGAGCTTCAGCCGCCAAGTTGCTTCCAGGTGCAATTTCGACGACTTTTTTGTAAAATATCAGGGATTTATTATATTCTTTTAAAATCGAATAAGCTCCTGCAAGATCAGAGAAAAGTTCGGGAAAGCCGGGAGAATATTGCACAACTCTTTCAAGGAAGTTAACCGCTTCACGTGGGTTCCCAATTGCAAGATAAGTAAGTCCTAATCCGCGTAAAGCAATCGGAAAATTGGGATCAATCTTTAATGCTTCCCTGTAAAACTGTTCGGCTAAAGCAAACTCTTTTTTGTTGTAATATGCCCATCCGAGATTAGACAGCGGATAGTGAGGGGTTGCATACAGAAGATCTCCGGTGACTTCTTGAAAACAAATAATCGCTGAATCCCAGTTTTTCATTGCCAGATAGGCCGTTCCGAGATTGTTTCTGGCAGGAGCATAATCCGGTTTAAGATCAATTGCTTTTTTAAAGTGCTCGACCGCCAGAGGCAGCTTATCTTTTGCCATGTAAACAAGACCGAGATCATTATGAAGATGAGGATCATTGGTATAGATTTTTTCGGCTTTTAAAAGTTCATTAAGAGCTGCGGTATAATCATTTTGACTCATGTAGGCTTCTCCAACAAGCCTTCCCGCTTCTTCCTGTTTTTTTAATAATTCAATGTCTGCGCATGAAGCGAGGCCAAATATTAAAAAAACAAATCCGGTATAACAAAGCCATTTTTTATTCATCTTTTTTCCTCTAAGCCGCCATATGTTCATCTTTTTTTGTAATCACTCCGCCACAGACCTACGCTGATCATCACTGATATTATTTTCTTTTATTATCATATACAAACCTTTTGAATTCTGGTTTTCTGCCAAAATTCAATAATAAGCCAACTTCAATATCTGTTATTCTTTGTACTTAAATCTATCTGTGTTCATCTGTGTGAATCTGTGGCTGAATAGCTATCTTTTTTTAAGATCAAGAAGACCGGCTATTTCATCTGAAATACGTTTTACAAATATATTAAAATCGTTTCCGGCTAATGGTTTCCCGGGAGCCGGAACTTTATCCAAACCTTCAGGGTGTATTAAAACCGGAAAATTAATCAGTGATTTATCCGGCAGGACCTCATATTCGGCGGGAAATCTATTTTCAAAATACATTTCCTGGAATCCTGAAAATTTAAGAGCATGCGCTG
>JAHJQU010000363.1 GCA_018819005.1 Pseudomonadota bacterium
GTAATACCGTTTGATGTATCATCTCTTTTAACCTCGTTGGTTACGGTTTTTGGTTGCTTGTGTCAAACCCATATTACCGAATTAACGAGGTTTTTCAACCTTTATCTTCTCAATACACCTGATCAATAGCGGATCTACGGCTCTTATCCAATCAAATTGATAACAACCTGCTTTAAGAAGACATTCGACATAGACTAATTGGCTTTCTTTCAACTTGAGTACGCCGTAAACAAGGAGAAAAAAATGAAAAAAGTCGTCAACTTTGCAACTGTATTTTTTTTATTTTCAATGTTTGTTGGGTGTGCGGGGCTTAAATCTCAAATGAGAGAAATTCAGGGAAGTGAAAACAAGAAGTTTTCCTATACACATGCAGAGCTTATTCTTGAATTCAAAGTTCCGGTGAAAGTAACGGAAATAAGGCAATATAGTTACAGATTCACTGGAAGCGGTATGCCGAACATATTTGTGCACGTCTTAGATCAACAACTTCCGAGCGGTTATACTTACAATAGTTTGGACTGGTATGCTAAATCAATTAACGCTATTGTTTTTGACACAGTTAAACCAGACGGATTTGAATGGCGAGAAGGAATTCAATTTTATAAAAATTCCCCCACATTAGCGGGTGTAGGCTATGTCACCAGGAAACATAACAAACTGATAATGGTTGGCTATGATAAGTATTTTACAAATGAGGAGATATCAGAGATAAAAGCTTTAAATTATAAAAACAAAGTTCTTTTCTCAGCTTTTTCTGAACTTGATTCATGGGTTAGAATTATAATTAAAGATAAAGGACAAGTCAGAATAGTAGATAAAGATAAAGAAAATCCCAAAACATCTTGGAAAGAAACATCGGAGAAAATCGAAAAACTTGGCGAGCTATATAATAAGGGGTTAATAACGAAAGAAGAATATGAAGTTAAGAAAAAAAGTTTACTACAAAGTTACTGACTGTTGCCTTAGCTAATACTTTTGCCACAAAATTATTAATTGTCAGAAATTTAAGTCTCCAGTGCCTTGTGTTGTTCAAGGGGGGCGATGGTCAATTTACACCAGTTAAGTCTGTATATACATGCCCCACTAAATATCCGGTGAATCTAAGTCGGTTAAATTATCCTTATCCTTCGTTTCTCTCAATACCCTGATCGCCTCTTTATTTTGAACTATCGCGATCATTTGGGCGTTTATATCGACCTTCTCCGGAGCATAGTCTCCCGTAAGTTTAAAGCTCATTTCAAGACCCTTTGCAGCGATCCCCAGGTCTTTAGCTTCGACCAGGTCCCGCAGCCTTTGAATCCTTCTTCGCCGTCCGATACCTTCTTCGTGCATAAGGTCATGAATTGCCTTCTGGATATCCGGATCGCCGGATAAACGGCTTCCGATGGTCTTGGCGGATTCGATGCTTCCGCAATTGAAAGCCTGAAGCGCAGCGGCAGATCCAGACTTGCCTTCTATCTTTGCAAGGACAAACTTCTTTTCCCCCGGCGATAGGTCTTTGAAAGATTCCGGGGGTTCAGCCTGGGACAGCCTCTTGATCCGCTTCGATATAGCGGCACCAGATACCCCAAAAAACAGAGCTACTTCCTTTTGCTGTTTGCCTTCCTCGATCTGCTTTTGCAAGATGCCGTCGTCTATCTTTTTCATTTCCTTGTTAACCCCGTCTACTCGGTTAATTGGTTAATTCGAGCTCTGATCTAAATCTCACTCCCTTGACCCAATTATTTAAGAAACCTTCTTCTATTCAGTTCTTGCAAGATTAAACTTTTCTCTCCCAACAATTTACTTGTCCTTCCTTTCTTAAAACCATCGAGTCCTGCACTGTACTTATCTTTTTGCGGAGACACAGTATACCCACCGCCATAGCCATAATTAGGAGTAACTTTATAGGTGTTGGGTTTTTCTGGAAAATGGACTCCCAACTGAGCTATGTCGGTATCAATCTCCACAAGCCTATTCTGTAGCCATAAGTCGCTCTTATCTTGTAATGAAGATTGATATTCTGACCGGAATAAAGGTGAATATCCTGACCCGCTTGTAGCACATCCAGACAATTGCACCAAAACTACAATACCTGTGGTCATAATCATAATGATATTCTTGACTGTTCTTTCTCTCTCACCCCAATACAATTTGGCTTTCATTGAGATTCTCCTGTCATTAAACCATTAAACTTGATTAATGCTTGGCGATATGTTCTTTAGTATATATGAATTTTTTTTGTAATCAATAGACATAGAACTTGACACATGTTCAGAATTCCATTGCAACGCAAAGTTATATGTTATATATACTTCATATGCCGACAGTCTTGAGAATAGGATCATATCGTTTCCATTTTTATTCGGATGAGGGGAAAGAACCTGTACATATTCATGTGGAAACGCCTGATGGGGAATGTAAGTTCTGGCTTCAACCGGTCCGATTGGCAAAAAATAGAGGGATTTCACCGATCTCCATTAGAAAAATCGAAAAACTGGTATTTGAAAATCAACTTTTATTTATAGAGAAACATCATGAAACTCAAAAATAAAAAGGAAGAAACAGGAGAACCCGTTGCCATCAAAGCCTGGGCGGCAGGTCGAATGATCTATGTCGAACTTACAGACGGACGCGTAGTCGGATTCCCGGCAGATCGTTTTAAGATCCTGTCAAGAGCCACTGATGAACAACTCAAGAAAGTTACGCTCAGGTTGAATGGGTTTGCACTGCGATGGGAAAATCTTGATGAGGATATAACCGTTCCGGGAATCATCGCGGGTAATTTCCAATTGCCGTTCAAAATAGCATCATGATGCACCGCTTATAGCCATATCAAGATTCTTTCCCCGCTGCACAAAAAAACCTCCTGACTTTTCACCGCGACAATATATTAACCGGATTTTGCCGGCCGGCTGGAGCGGTCTGATGCATTTGATCCGTTAAATCCTGTTAATTCTGTCCCCTATATCCCGCCATAAAAAAAGCGCTGCCCGCATAGATAGGTGGACAGCGCCGGTTTCATAAAGCCATTGTGAATTTAGGTTGAAACAATTTCGTCTGGGTCAGGCACGCTCTGCACGAACATCCTCTAAATATCCCCTAAGAAGTAAGTTTAAATGTTTAAGACGTCTCCTATATTCCCCCCGGTCTAAAAATCATAAAGGAATAGAAACGCATAATTTCATGGGCATCCCTATCGGCTCACATCGTCCCACCGAAAGCGGTTTACTGATTTGCAGCAAAATCATAAACCGGCACTTCAATTTTTCTTGCGGGTTTGAAC
>JAHJQU010000498.1 GCA_018819005.1 Pseudomonadota bacterium
CGGTTTTTGGTTGCTTGTGTCAAACCCATATTACCGAATTAACGAGGTTTTTCAACCTTTATCTTCTCAATACACCTGATCAATAGCGGATCTACGGAAGATATATTCTCCAGAGAGCCGATGCCGTATCCCGTATCCGGGGGGTCAGTTTATCCGGTGTTGGTCCGGGCGCCTCTGCCTTGTAAAGCTGCATGCCGCCCAGTCCGAGAAACGGCAGAATGGCCAATGACAAAACGATGATTCCCATGCCTCCAAGCCAGTGTGTCAGGCTTCGCCACATGAGAATTCCTTTGGGGACACTTTCGATATCGTTGAGAACCGATGCACCGGTGGTGCTGAATCCGGAAATGGATTCAAAGACGCAATCGGTAAATGTGTCGAATGTACCGGATAGAAAGAAGGGAAGGGCGCCGATCAGGGTAGCGGCAATCCACCCGATAGTGACTATCGCTATGGCATTCCGATGGCTCATATAGGGCTGATTGAAACGCCGGAAAATGAGAAAAATTGTTAATCCCACGGCCAGGGCAATCGTCATGGACTGAATCAGAGGCCAGGCGCTTCCATCGTCATAATATACGGAGAAAACCAGTGGAAACAGCATGGTCAGGCCGATACAAACCGCTATCGCCCCCACGGATCGCATCACATAATGCCATCGCATTCAGAAATACTCCAGTTTGACCATCAATTCACGTTCAACTCTCGGAATATTCTGTCTGGTTGATAAAATCACTACGCGGTCGTTAGCTTGAATCACCGTGCTGCCGTCCGGAATGATACTGGTTTTTTCGTGAGTCACCGCAAGAACGATGGCTCCGGTGGGGAAATGCAAATCTTTCAAGGGTGTTCCTATGATATTGGAGGTTTCAAGTGCTACTGCTTCCAGAACTTCCGCCTCTTCGCCCTTGAGTGAAACCGATGACAGAATTTTTCCACGCCTGACATGCTGAACAATGCTGTTAATCGCTGAAAGTCTTGGACTGATGATATTCCCCAATCCGATATCGCTGATAATCGGCATATAGGCGAATTTATTGATTCGCGTCATGGTTCTTTTGGCGCCCATGTTTTTAACCAGAAGCGATGTCAGAAAATTGGTCTCCTCATTTCCGGTCAAAGAAATGACCATGTCCATATCCCGGATATTTTCTTCCTCCAAAAGGGTTTTATCCGTTCCATCCCCGTGAAGAATTATTGCGCTGTTCAATTTCTCCGCAAGAAACTGACACCGCTCCCGGTTGGCATCTATGATTCGAAGATGATAGGACCGCTTTTCAATCTCCTGAGCTATTTTCATACCGATATTGCCGCAGCCGACAATCAGGATGCGATGAACCTGTTCGGTTCGGCTGCCGAATATTTTCAGAACCGGCTTCAATTCCTTTGTTTCACACACGAAATAGACCAGGTCGTAGGCCTTGACTTTATCGTTACCAAAAGGGATGATCAGGCGGTCGTTTCGAAATATCGCTGCAACAATAAATCGAAGACCACCGATTTTTTTTCGCAGTTCAAGCAGTCGAATGCCGATTACCGGACAATCCTCTTCGATTCGAAAACCAATCAGCTTGATGTTGCCATCGGCGAAATCACTGATATGTTCAGCCCCGGGAACAGCCAGTGAATGCATGACGGTTTTAATCAGCTCCTTATCCGGATTGATTATGGTGTCGATATTCAGCATTTGAGGCGTCAATTCGGGTCTGTAGTGAAAATAATCTTCATCACGAATTCGCGCCAGCTTTATAGTTCCCGGACTGATGGATTCCGCAAACAGGCAGGCGACTATATTCGTTTCATCGCTGTCGGTTACCGTCAGAAGCATTTCCGCACTGGCGACGCCGGCCTCTTCCAGAATACGCGGACTGCTGCCCGAACCACAGATGGTCTGAACATCCAGCAGGTCAACAAAGCGTTTTAACGCTTCCGGTTGTTTATCGATTACCACTACCTCTTTGTTTTCGATAGCCAGCCTCTGGGCCGTATGAAATCCGACCTCACCGGCACCGACGATAACGATTTTCAAATGGGCCTCCTCTTAAACTGTTTAAACATCATAACCGTTATCACATGATAAAACGATAATCCAGCTAGTTTCCATCCGGAAATGTCAAAAGAAGAAAGCCTTAAACAATATTTTGTATAAATTTTGCCCACTCCTGTCTTAAGGCAAAAGCTTTTGGACCGATTGCCCGCTGAACCGAAAGAATTCCATCCAGATGGTCAATTTCGTGTTGAAGCAGTTCGGACAGGTCACCCATGGCATTGATAGAGATTTTTTCTCCCGATGAATTAAAAAATTCAACAACAATTTCTTTGAATCTTTCAACCTTAACCATTAAATCGGGAAAGCTGAAACAATCATCCCATAATTGTATTCTTTCCCGGCTTTCCCGGACAATTACGGGATTAATAAGCGGCCCTGAGAGTTTCTCTGCTTGATAGTCAATATAGATTATTTTTTTCAGGATGCCGATTTGAGGCGCCGCAATACCCCGTCCAAATCCGCTCTTTTTTTTAAAATTCAATAAAGTATCTTTTAAATCCCGAATGGTTTCAGCGGTATTTGTTGAATTAAAATCCTTAATTTCTTCACATTTTTCAAACAGTATCGGATTTCCAAGCCTTAAAATTTCTCTTATTGCCAAGTCAAACCTCCTGTTTTATTGGAAACACAGACAATTTGCGGTAATTCGTCCCTAACGCGCCGTTTAAGGGTGGCGAGGTTCGAGCTCTCCCTTGCAGGAGCAGGTCAGGGAATTTTATATCCATTCTATTTTGTTTATCGTCATCTCGCTTTTTGCATCGCCTGTGTTAGGAACACCTTCCGGCTCAATAAGAATTGCTTTATAACCCTCCCTCGATGCCGGTTTATGCTCTACTCCCTTGGGGATGACAATCATTTCTCCACTCTTTAGTTCTACCAGTTTATCTCTGAAATGCATAAGCAACGTGCCTTCAAGGATTATGAAGGTTTCATCGGTGTCGGGATGGCTATGCCAGACAAACTCTCCCTTGAACCTGACTATCTTGATTTCATAATCATTCATTTTTGCGACAATTCGCACGCTGTAGTCATCAGAGAGCATCGAGAATTTTTCTGAAAAATTGATCTTGGAAGGTATCATTATCATCTGTCCTTTTTGCTTGTTAGACGATGCCATTCTCACTGAGTTTCCGGTTTTCCAGTATCCGTCCCGGATTGAATATCGATAAATCGAGGGCATGGGATTGCCTTGTAATCAATTCGGAAATATAGCGCCCTACCGCCGGTGCCTGCTGAAGTCCGTGCCCGGAAAAACCGTTGGCCAGAAACAGTCCATCAAGTTCCGGCCATTCC
>JAHJQU010000364.1 GCA_018819005.1 Pseudomonadota bacterium
AATGTCCAGATCCTTAATATCGATATCAAAAGAAGTCTCTAGTGAATCAGCATAAGGTTTTGTCTTTCCTTGGATGGCATAGGGAGTCCCGTTAATTTTTGCTGAAAACTCAGGCTGGACGTCAGTATCGATATAGTAAAGAATATTGGAAAAAAACGGGACGGCGATATTCAATTCTCTGACCGTATGTTGTGTCTGTTTAGGTCCATCCAAGAAATCTATGCTTCCGTTTTCAATCTTCATGTTGCTGAAAGAGAATCTTAATGGTTTTTGGTTCTCTTCTTCCGGTTTTGCCGTTTCCTTCTTTTCAATGAGATCGGAAAAATTATCGGACATATCCGGATTCCGGGCAATCTTTATGAAGGGCTGCTTTATCGAAATCTCCCTGAAAATAAGGGCTCTTTTGAAAGCGGAAAGGCTTTGGAAATCCAGAAATATCTCATCACAGGATACAAACGTTTCCGAGCTGTTCCGTTCTCTTACTAAAAGGCCTTTCACCTTTACGGTCAGGGCAAAAGGATTAACATTAATCTGGCTGATCGCCACCTCGCGATGAAGGTTTTCAGACAGTTTTTTTATTAAAACAGATTTTAACAAGGGAGGCAGGGCAAAAAAGCCGGCGAGAGTGAAAACGACAAAGAAAATGGCCAACCCGATGAGAACCTTATTCAATCCTGATTTTAGCTTCATATCACAGACCTTTTTTGTTTGATTTTGATAAGAAAGGATATGGCTTTAGGTTGCGTGCTTGAAATATAGAATAAAATAATATGTATAGCGTGTCAAGGCATTTGGCCGTCTGAAATCGTTAACGAAATGGTTAATTGACGAATTCAGCAAACTATGCGACATTATAATTGAAAGATTGCTTACCGACTGGGGAGCAGGTGGCTTGTTGAGAAAAATAAACCTCGATCTGTAATATAGGAACGACTTGTTAGATGAAGGAGGAGGGACAGTCGCCGCCAAGAGCATGACTATTTCAAACTCGATCATCTCTGCATTGATATTGATCTATGCGCTTATATCCCGGATCAGCTTTGATTTGAAACCTAAAACTATGGAAACTATTAAATCGATTGAGCAAATAAGAAAACAACGACCGGAAAATCGGCAGAAATAGAATCTGCAAACCAGGGAGTGTTTTTTTCAAAGGGGGATGACCATTATGACAAACAATAAGCGCACAGAGCACGATCTGCTGGGAAACCGCGATCTCCCTGAGGAAGTCTATTATGGAGTGCATACCCTTCGGGCTCTGGAAAATTTTCCGATTTCCGGCATACCGATATCGGTCTATCCCGATCTTGTGAATGCGCTCGCCAGCATCAAACAGGCCGCGGCGCTCGCCAACAAAGAACTGGGATTGCTTGACGACCGGAAAGCGCTTGCAATCGGCGAGGCGTGCAAGTCAATCCGCGGAGGAGATCTTCTTGGTGAATTCGTGGTAGATGTGTTCCAGGGCGGCGCCGGCACCTCGACCAACATGAACGCCAATGAAGTAGTAGCCAATCGCGCGCTCGAACTGATGGGACACAAGAAAGGCGAATACCAGTACCTGCACCCGGTTGAACATGTCAATATGAGCCAGAGCACTAATGATGTTTATCCTACCGCCATAAAAGTTGCTCTGCATTTTGGCATCAAGCGATTGACTTTAGCGATGGCCGAGTTGAGCGCTGCGTTTGCAACGAAAGCGGCCGAGTTCGCCGACGTGCTCAAGATGGGTCGCACCCAGCTGCAGGATGCGGTGCCGATGACTCTGGGACAGGAGTTTTCGACCTATGCCGTTATGATAGACGAGGATATCGACCGGCTTAATGAGGCCTGCCTGCTGATACACGAGATCAACCTTGGCGCAACAGCTATCGGCACCGGCATCAATGCCCACCCTGACTACGCGGCACTGGTATGCCGGAAGCTGGCCGACATCACCGGCGTTCCGGTCGTCACTGCCGTCAACCTGGTCGAGGCTACCCAGGATTGCGGGTCTTTTGTGCAGCTCTCCGGTGTGCTGAAACGTGTCGCGGTAAAACTCTCCAAGATATGCAATGATTTGCGGCTGCTCTCCTCGGGTCCGCGCACAGGATTGAACGAAATCAACCTGCCGGCGATGCAGGCTGGATCATCGATCATGCCCGGCAAGGTCAATCCGGTAATTCCGGAAGTAATGAACCAGATCGCGTTCGAAGTGATCGGTAACGATGTTACAGTGAGCTTTGCCGCAGAGGCAGGGCAGCTGCAGCTCAACGCTTTCGAACCTGTTATCGCCCACAGCCTGTTCAAGAGTCTGGAACACCTGTGCAATGGCTGCCGCACTCTATCCGGGCGCTGCGTAAAAGGCATCACCGCCAATCGCGAGCACTTGAAGAAAATGGTTGAGCAGTCAATCGGCATTGTTACGGCTCTGAATCCCTATGTCGGCTATACCAACGCGACACAGATAGCACAGAAAGCGCTGGCGAGCGGTAAAAGCGTCTACGACCTGGTGCTTGAGAATAAACTGCTCAGCAAGGAGCAGCTCGACGATATCCTTCGGCCCGAAGTGCTGACGCAGCCGCGCTGCGTACCGCCTGCCCGCTGATTTATCAGGAAGCTTACCTAAGCGTCAGTTGCTGTGGATTTGATGAACGGTTTGCTTTTACATTCAAGATATTGGTATGAAATTGCTATTTTTCTCAGCATGGTTTATTATGTTTATTGATTTGTAGCAGTAATTTGCTATATATTTTCCGAAAAAGGCGCTCTTTGAATTTCAGTTCCAAATAAACACTTCAACAGGAAAGGAAACACGGATATGAAAAAATGTCTTTTTACAGCTTTGGCGGTAGTTTGGATGTTTGGCATCATGGCCGGAACGGGCTTGGCTGATCAGACCATGGACCAGATTGAGAAGACCGGAAAGGTCAAGATAGGATTCCGGGAAGATTCCATTCCCTTCGCCTTCATCGATCCGAAGGTGGGGAAACAGGTGGGATTCTCAGTGGACATGGCCCAGATCCTTGCGGAAAACCTCTCCAAGCACTTTGGCAAGACGATCGAGGTTGAGCCGTTCACCATTACCACGAAGACCCGC
>JAHJQU010000052.1 GCA_018819005.1 Pseudomonadota bacterium
ACCCGTATTGTCATGCATAATTGCAAAAAGAAGATGCTCCGTGCCGACATATTCATGGCGCCTCTTTTTCGCCTCTTTAACCGCATGGCCAAGAGTTTCGCTGAGTTCCTTACTTATCATATAATCCTACTCCTTCTCCATGGAACATCTGAGAGGAAATCCTTTTTCACGGGCCAATCCATGAACAGAATTCATCTTTGTTTCCGCAACTTCAAACGTATACAACCCGCATATTCCAGTACCCTGCCTGTGAACACTCATCATTATCAGGATAGATTCTTCCATCGATTTATTAAATACAGTCATAAGAATTTCCACCACAAAATCCATTGTGGTGTAATCATCATTGTGAAGTAACACCCTATACATGGATGGTTCTTTAGCTTCATCCTTTGTGCTGGAAAGGGCGCTCTCTTCAATTTCAGGACTTATATTATTCCCCATAAACGGCTTATACTCAACAATATTTTAAATTCTATAAAAAACTGCCTTCTGAAATAATAACTTATCTGACAGGATTTGCATGATTTAACGGATCAGCTGCATCAGGTTGCTCCGGATTAGCGGCCCGAAATATGCGTCCGCTTCGCGGAGAGTCATTAGCGCAGGCGATGGATTATTGTCCGCCGCGGCGGGCTTCCGGCCGGCAGGCAACATCCTGTCTATCCTGTTAATCCCGTCAAAAAACATTAGGTACCAATACCTTGTCACGGAACACTTACAATATTTTTTCCACACAAAATAGCAAAGAGCCATTTTTTTAATACAATAATACCGGCTTCGCAAAAAGTCAAAAGCAGGATTTTATCAAATTATCGTTTTTCTTTTCCAGAGCTTGTAAATAGCAGGATAAACAATAAGTTCCAGTAAAAATGAAGTGACAAGTCCGCCTATCATTGGAGCCGCAATACGTTTCATTACATCTGTTCCGGTTGCGGTTGACCACATAATCGGCAAAAGGCCCATAAAAGCGGCGGCAACCGTCATCATTTTGGGGCGCACCCTTTTAACAGCCCCGTGGACTATAGCCTCATCCAGTTCACCAATGTTATTAAGCTTTCCCGATTTTTTTGCTGACTCATATGAAAGATCAAGGAAAAGGAGCATGAATACGCCTGTTTCCGCGTCAAGCCCTAAAAGAGCTATCATTCCGACCCATGCGGCAATCGAAACATTGTAATCGAGAAAATAAAAAAGCCAGATAGCACCTATGGCGGAAAAAGGAACTGCCAGCATGACAACCATGGACTTAAAGGCGGAACGGGTGTTCATGTATAGAAGAACAAATATCAGAACGAGCGTAATTGGAACTATCACCTGAAGCAGTTCACGAACCCGCAGCATGTTTTCATACTGGCCGCTCCACTGCAACACATATCCAGTTGGAACGGAAAGCTTTTTTGCAACCTCTTTCTTGGCTTCCGCAACATAGCTCCCTATATCACGTCCCGCAATATCGACATAAACATATCCTGTTAGAAATCCGTTTTCATTGCGCAGCATGGAAGGCCCGTTAACAATTTCAATATCAGCAAGATGCGCCAGAGGCACCGATGATCCCATCGGAGTCGAAACAAGAACCCGCCCCAGCCTGTCAATATCGTCGCGGAGCTCGCGCGGATATCGCAGGTTAACCGGATACCGTTCGCGCCCCTCGATTGTTGTTGTTATGTTTTCTCCCCCGATCGCGCTCATTATAACCGACTGGAGTTTTTCAATCGTAAGGCCATAACGGGCAAGCTGATCCCTGCGGGGTTTAAAATCCACAAAGAATCCTCCAGCCACGCGTTCGGCATAAACACTTCTTGTGCCCGGAATATCACGGACAATATTCTCAAGGTCGGCGCCTATCTTTTCAATCTCCTTGAGATCTGACCCGGATATTTTTATGCCGACAGGAGTGCGCACTCCGGTGGAAAGCATATCTATACGCGCCTTGATCGGCATGGTCCATGCGTTCGTCACTCCCGGAATGCGCAAGGCAAAGTCCATCTCGTGAATCAGGTCTTCCCACGACATGGTGTCAGGCCATGCCGGACGAAGCATTGCCTTTAAAAATCCCGGCGCCCATGACGAGTACCATCTCTTCTTTGGCCTCCACTCGTTTTCGGGCTTTAGTATAACAGTCGTCTCCATCATGGAAAAGGGAGCCGGATCAGTCGATGTTTCAGCCCGCCCTGCTTTTCCAAAAACTCTTTCCACCTCAGGAAATGATTTTAATACACGGTCCTGTGTAGTAAGAAGCTCCTGGGCCGCTGTAACCGAAATCCCGGGCAGAGTTGTGGGCATGTAAAGAATACTTCCCTCCCTCAAGGGAGGCATGAATTCTGATCCGAGCTTGAAATAAACCGGTACGCTTAACGCAACAAGCAAAAGTGAAGATGCAATGATCGACTTGGGGTATTTAAGCACAAACCTGCAGACCGGTTCGTAGACTTTAAATATAACCTTGCTGACGGGATGGCGCTCTTCAGAATAATATGTACCGACAAGTGTCTTATTTGCAATCCACGCGAACCATTTTGGCCTGAATACAAAAGGATCTATCCTTGTAAAGAGCATCCGCATTGCAGGATCGAGTGTTATGGCAAGGAGTGCGGCAATCGCCATTGCAAGTGTTTTGGAATAAGCGAGAGGCTTAAACAGCCTACCCTCCTGATCCACAAGAGCAAAAACAGGGAGAAAAGCCACCGCTATTACGAGCAGTGAAAAGAAAACCGAAGGGCCTACTTCCTTCAGAGCTTCGAGGCGAACCTTATGGAAATCCCCTTTTCTGCCGTCCGCCTGCCAGTGGTAAATCTTGTTGTAGGCGTTCTCCACCTCGACTATCGCCCCGTCAACAAGAACACCTATCGATATTGCTATGCCGGCAAGGGACATGATGTTTATATTAATATTCATAAGATACATCGGGATAAAGGCGATAAGAACCGAAATCGGGATGGTGGCGATAGGAACAATGGCCGAAGGAATATGCCAGAGGAAGAAAAGGATAATCAGCGACACGACAACCATTTCTTCAGTGAGTTTATCCTTTAAGGTTTCAAGCGCCCTGTGTATAAGATCGGAGCGGTCATAAGTTATGAGTATTTCAACTCCCTTTGGAAGGGAAGGCTCAATATCCTTTATCTTCTGTTTGACCCTGTTGATGACATTGAGGGCATTTTCCCCGTGCCTCATAACAACAATTCCGCCTACAGTATCGCCAAGACCGTCAAGATCCGAAACCCCTCTTCGTATTTCAGGCCCCAGCTCCACTCTTCCGACGTCCGAAAGCAGAACCGGGACACCGCCCGGTCCCGTCTTTAAAACTATTTTTTCAAAATCACCTGTAGACCTTGCGTATCCGTGCCCCCGCACCATATATTCAGTGCCGCTCCATTCAAGGAGTCTTCCTCCTACCTCATTATTCGATTCCCGGACCGCTTCCGCAACTTCATCAAGTGAGATGCCGAAAACCGCAAGACGGTTCGGATCAACAGTCACCTGGTACTGCTTCACAAAGCCTCCTATTGAGGCAACCTCGGCAACACCCTGTACCGACTGCAGCGCATAACGCAGGGTCCAGTCCTGGTATGAACGGAGCTTATCAAGTGAATGACTTCCGGAACGGTCAACAAGGGCATACTGAAATACCCAACCGACTCCCGTCGCATCGGGCCCCAGCTCCGTCTGAACACCCTGGGGAAGACGCGATTGTATTTTGGAAAGATATTCAAGGACCCTTGAACGGGCCCAGTAAATATCCGTACCGTCTTCAAATATGACGTAAACATAGGAGAATCCGAAATCGGAAAATCCGCGGATTGCTTTGACTTTCGGCGCCCCGAGGAGGGCTGTTATTATCGGATAGGTCACCTGGTCTTCTATGATATCCGGAGACCGGTCCCACCTTGAGTATACGATTACCTGGGTATCTGAAAGATCCGGAAGCGCGTCGAGGCGTATTATTTTCAAGGTATATACGGCTATCGCCACAAGCACCAATACGCCCATAATGACAAGAATGCGGTTCTTAGCGGAAAATTCGATTATTTTATGTATCATTTGCCCCCTCCGGCCCCGGCCGCCTGCATAATCGCAGCCCGAACCCGAGATTCGGAATCAAGAAGGAAATTTGCCCGGACAACAACCTTTTCGCCTGCCCCGACCCCTGATATTACCTGGGCCATACCGCTGCTGCGATATCCGACTTTAACTTCCCGCGGCTCGAAACGATCTTCGCCGATACTCACAAAAACAATCTGGCGAAGGCCTGTATTCATAACGGATGAATCAGGGACAACGACCGAATCTGAAGTCTCGATCTTCATCGAAACATTCACATACATTTCAGGCTTTAAGGAAAAGTCGCTGTTTTGAAACTCGAATCTTGCTCTCAATGTGCGGCTCTGAGGATCAAGATAAGGATATATATAAGAGATTCGTCCGGTCTTTTCCGCTTTTGGGTCATATGGAAATGTAAATACGGCCTTTTGTCCCAGCCGGATAAGATGGGCTTCAAATTCGTAAAAATCGGCTTCTATCCATATTTTTGAAAGATCTGTAATTGTAAAAAGCTCCATTCCGGGTTCAACCTGCTGGCCTTCATAAACCCCTTTTGCAGTCACAAAACCGGAAACCGGCGCAAGTAAAGTAACTGTACGTTTTGGCAGACCGGTCCTCTCTATCTCCTTTATCAGGCTTTCAGGAACATCAAAGAGTTCAAGCCTTCTTCTTGCGGCTTTTAAAAGATCTTCACCTCCTTTCTGAACTTCAGGAATTGAAGAGTTCGCAAACCGCATGGCATTTTCCCGCGCGCGCAGAAATTCCTCCTGGCTTCCAAGAAGCTGTGGTGAATAGATGGTCAAAAGGGGCTGGCCTGCTCTGACAAGCTGGCCGGTTGTGTTTACATACAGCTTTTCTATCCATCCTGAATTTTTTGTATGCACATGGCGGACACGGGTTTCGTCCGGCTTGACAAGACCGACGGCCCTGATGTCTCCCTCCAGTTTCTGCTTTACTGCTTCTGCCACCTGAATACCGGCAAGGCGGATTCCTTTTTCATCTATGGTTACCGTCGCAAGTCCTTTAACTCCTTTGTCAGGCGTTGGAATCTCACTGGAATAGATCGGCACATAGTCCATTCCCAACTCATTTTTTGCGGGAACAGGCGAGCTTATCGAAGGATCCGTCGGGTTGCGGTATAAAAGTATCTTCCGTTCTCCGCTCAAAGGCTGTTCAATCTTATTTTTTTCAGGCTCAGCAGTTTTTTCAGCTATGTATTTTCCGGGCACGGCCGCCTGTTTAGTTGAAGGAGAAGTCACCGCGCTCTTTTCTGATGATTCGGACTTGCTTTTTTCTATCGGCACAAGATCCATTCCGCAGATCGGGCAGCTTCCGGGCTTATCGGAAATATATGTGGGATGCATCGGGCACTGGTATTGAACCGGATGCTCATGTTTGTCTTTATCGGCACATGCGGATATGAAGGTGGCCAGTAAAAGCGCTGTTACGACAATAACTATTAATTTATATCCATGAGATGACATCTTCATGGTTTTTCTCCTTCCTTTTCGTTTAAATTGAAAGGGGCTGTAAAAGCATCTATCCCGGCCCATGATATAAACTTGTCAGACTCCCGGCGCGCAAGCTGTGCAAGTGCATCAAACCAGAGATTATAATCTTCTATAACAACCGAAAAATCAGCCCGGCCGGCGATATATGAAGCACGCGCCGAATTAAGAGCCGCGCTCGTCTGGGGAATAATGGCTTCCCTATATCGCCTGATTTGTTCCTGATCCCGGTTCCATCTTGCAAAAAGAGCTGCGATTTCCGAGCTGATGACTGTTTCAGCTTCTTTAAGGCTTTTTCTGGCCTCTTCAAGTTTATGCCCTGCCGCGCGCTTAAGAGGCTTTTGCTTGCTGTTTTGCCATACCGG
>JAHJQU010000365.1 GCA_018819005.1 Pseudomonadota bacterium
CCAGCTTCCAAAATCAACTTCCTCAATCACACACCATGTATGTGGCTGGAGCCTTTCTTTGGGTTGAGGACGAGCTTCAATTTCCGCCACAATCTCTGTCACCCGAGAAATCATTTCCTTTTTTTTCTCTGCCGATAAGGTACCCTTCAGCACTTTAATATTAATGAATGGCATGAGACCCCCCTTTTCTTAAAAATAATCAATTCTATATTATCGAATTAAAACAGAATTGCCTCATAAATCTAAACCCTAAAGTTGAGTTATAAATTATCCTGATAAAGCCTTTATCATTGCATTGACCTGACTCTCTGTAGCAATGGGATATACTTTGAAGATACAAAATGGTACATATTGTGCGAGGCCGATCATCACCTCTAACTCAGTACCTTCATTAACAGCATATCCATTGGATTCACCAACAAATGCGCCCCAATCCTTCGTTAATCCCTTTTCGATATCTTGTCTAATCAGAGCCATCAAGAGACCCCATCCCGCTGCTCGTTCTTTTGGATCGATAGGAATTTTTGTTTGGTCTACTTCCCAAAGCACCAGATATTTTCCCATGATAATACCTCCTCTCATAAAATTATTTCGGATTTAAATAGCCGTTTATCAAGTGACATCAGGCTTCAAGCACGTGTTTAAAAGTTTCCAAGGCATGTTTGATATCACGCATGCCTTGTTTAACCACGAAACTTTCTGCGAACTTACCAAGCAACGGACGTAAAAAGGCAGAGCCCCAGCCTGAGCCCTGCCTTTCGAGACCTTTGAATAACGCCCCCTTTTGCTCGATTTCATCGTCAGGCTCAAATTTCAATCCTCGAAATACTAAATGTATTCCTGTGGTTAAAATTATCGCCTTCCTTGAACTTGAACAAAATTGAATGTTCTGCAAAGGTCTCCTTTCATGCCCAAACCAAGTAAATGATCTTGTCCGCTTTAGATTACATATCCATAGCTTTCATAGATTCTTCAAGCGTAGCATAACGTTCTTTGGTATATTCAAATTCCTGGATATTGAAGAACATTGTCATCATCTTCGCTGTCCTAGTCATGGCATCCTCAAGCTTCCCCTTTTTTACCTCGGTAATCCTTATGACTTTTATGCCTTGAAGAGTTGTTCTCGTCGCTACTGGCACAATTTCAGTTTCCAAACTATCATCGGGAGGATATTTTGTTATCGCTTCAAGATACCTTTTTACAACTTCATCTGCTTTATCACTTGGATACATCGACGTTGTGAAAATATAAGGCATTTTTGGCCTCCTTTTATTTGAGTGAAACAATTTGCCTGCACTCTCCCGCTCAGGGTAAAGCGGCAATTATTTTCCGGTATTCATCTTCCGTAAAAGCCCGAAGGGTCTCGGTATGGATATTGCCTTGTGAACCAATAGCCAGAGCCAGTTTAGCCGCTGTCTCATCGTCAGGCGCTTCTCCAATAACTACCGCGTCGTACTGCCCCATTACCAGATAAAATTGTTTCAACTCTCCACCCATGGCCTTAAATGCTTTTTTAGCAGCCTCAACCCGGGCAGGACTCTCCTTGATTTTCTGAGCCCCTGCTTGCGTAAAATTCATAAGCGAAATATAAGTAGGCATGTGTTATCTCCTTTCTTTGTCATTGGAATTTGGATCAGTTCATTTTAAAATGGCATAGTGATGATAGCCTCCAAGGGAAGCAATAACCCCTTGGAGGCTTCATATTGGCACCTTCTGATAAATCATCATAACAATGAACTCCAGGAGGTTAAGTGTAGAACCGATGGGTTTATCGAGCTGAAAAGAGAATCAACGTAAGATTTACTGAGCTGAAAAGAGAATTAACGTTTCCCACCTAAAAGGGTAAAGACGATGACATTGCCTGAACCGAGTTTTCAAGTTGAAATGTTTATAAAAAAGCTTAACCATTTCTGATCCTAAATATTATTATAAACCTATAAATACTGAAATACCATATACCCAAAGATATATTTTTCGATATTTATAAATATATCAATTCAGAAATCGTTTCTCTTCCCGGTTTTGAGAAATGAACATAGATTGAAACCAAGCAGGTTGGGCACTCGTCTACGCGAATGATTGTTGACCATTATTACCGACATATTCCAGCGACAGATGACGGTACACATTTGGAAAATGCTTGGAATTCTACCAGCATTCTACCAGTGTCAGACGAGTCGAATTAGGAACTAAATGAAATTATTGAATAAAAATGGTGGAGGCGGCGGGAGTTGAACCCGCGTCCGAAAATCTTCCGCACAGGCATCTACATACTTGTCCTGAAATTTATATATCGCCGATTCCGACCTCCTTCAGGCTGGATGCCTGAACCGGCTACCCTGTTTTTGGTTCGATGGTTCATAACAGGTTGTACGAACTATCTATCCTGCTAGTCGACGTCCTTATCAGATCCGCAGGAAAAACCGGACAGGACGCTGGCCTTAAGCGGCCAGTGCGTAGTTATAATCGTCTGCGATTATGTTTATTTCCCGTCTTTTTTACGAGCCGACAGGCGCTCGG
>JAHJQU010000053.1 GCA_018819005.1 Pseudomonadota bacterium
CAGCCGCCATCATCAATATTTTGCATATATCAAAGAGCGATTATTGCTTTTTTACCTAATATCTTTATTGTGGGTAAAGTTTTATCACTGTACCATATTTTTTGGCAAAACCGTTTATCGACTTTTTACGGGACCATCATTTTTGACGGTCCCGTAAAAAGTCGTTCTCACACAAAGATCACGGAGGACACAAAGAAAAACCTGAATGTTTTAAATAGGCCTTACTTCGTGCCTTTGTGCCTTAGTGTGAAAAATTGACTTTTTACGACTCCATCATTATTTGAAAGATGAAATAATATATGAAAACAATAGAGACCAAAACCTTGAAAGTCATTTTTGAGCCGATCTGGAAAAACAATCCCATAATGGTTCAGATCCTTGGGATATGTTCTTCTCTTGCAGTAACCGTTCAGCTTAAAACTGCTATTGTGATGGCGATAGCACTGACACTGGTTGTAGCTTTTTCGAATTTGGCGGTATCTGTTTTGCGAAATGTAATTCCCCGGAACATACGTATTATTGCTGAACTTTGCATTGTAGCAACATTGGTTATAATAGCAGACGAACTTCTCAAGGCTTTCATGTATGACGTCAGCAAACAGCTTTCAGTCTTTGTTGGATTGATTATTACGAACTGCATAGTCATGGGTCGTGCTGAAAGCTTTGCGCTTGCTAACCCTCCGCTTCTTTCATTTCTTGACGGGATTGGGAATGGAATCGGGTACGGCTCCGTTCTTATAGCAGTTGCATTTATCAGGGAGCTTTTGGGATCAGGCAAGCTTTTAGGCTTTGATGTGGTTCCCCGGGCATTCTATCTGTCCGGATATGAAAATATGGGTTTTATGCTGCTTGCTCCTGCTGCTTTTATTATTATTGGACTGCTGGCATGGCTTCAGAGAACTCTGCTTAACAAATAAAATAACCATTTTGGACTTCTTACGAGTCCATCATATATCAGGAGAAATATAAGGCTTAAGATCATGGATAATATCATCAGCATATTCATTAATTCTGTTTTTGTTGGCAATATTCTCCTTGCGTATTTTCTAGGAATGTGTTCGTTCCTTTCGGTTTCAAAAAACATGGAGACATCGGTCGGTCTTGGCCTTGCCGTGACGTTTGTGCTTGCCGTAACAACACCGGTAAACTGGATGGTTTACCATTATCTTTTGGCTCCGGGCGCCCTGTCATGGGCCGGACTCCCGGGCATTGATTTGAGTTTTTTAAAACTCGTAACTTTCATCGCAGTGGTTGCTGCGATAGTACAGGCTGTTGAAATGATAATCGACAGATTTTCGCCATTTCTGTATTCATCGCTCGGAGTTTTTCTTCCTCTGATTGCAGTAAACTGCGCAATACTGGGCGCTGCCCTTTTCATGGTTGAGCGCGATTATAACTTAATTGAAACAATTGCATATGGAACCGGTTCAGGTCTCGGATGGATGCTTGCAATCGTTTCGATGGCAGCAATAAGGCAGAAACTGAAATATGCAAATGTGCCTGAAGGGCTTGAAGGCTTTGGTATAACCATGATTTCAACCGGCCTTATGGCTATGGCTTTCATGCTTTTTTCCGGCATTACAATGTAACCGGGAACACAAAATTGATATATGTAATCAGTCTGGCAGCCTTTTCCTTTGTTATATTAACTCTGGTCGGGATGATTTTGCTTGTTGAAGCAAAAGTAATAAAAAAAGGAGACTGCATTGTACTTATCAACAATGACAAGGATAAAGGGATCAGTACTCAGAGAGGCAGTTCGCTTTTATCCGTTCTTGCCGGTTCGGGAATATTTCTTCCTTCAGCCTGCGGAGGGAAAGGAACCTGTGGAACATGCAAGTGCGTTGTAGAAGAGGGCGGAGGGGATATTTTACCTACCGAACTGATTCATATAAGCAGGAAAGAAAAAGGCAAAAATGTTCGCCTTGCATGCCAGATGAAAGTAAAAGAGAACCTGAAAATACTTATTCCCGAAGAGATTTTCAGCATAAAAAAATATAATGGAACAGTTGTGTCAAATGAGAATGTGGCGACTTTTATAAAGGAATTAATTCTCTGGCTTGATCAGGGTGAAGAGCTGAATTTTAAGGCGGGGGCTTATGTCCAGATTGATATTCCCGAGTTTGATCTTTCTTATAAGGAATTTAACATTGCCGACAGGTACAGAGCTTCATGGGAAAAATATAACCTCTGGAATTTAAAAGCGATATCTCAAGAGCCGGTATACAGGGCTTATTCTCTTGCAAACCCGCCATCGGAAAAAAATGAGTTGAGATTCACAATAAGGATTGCCACCCCGCCCCCCGGAGCCACAGAAATTGCACCCGGAGTTGGCTCTTCTTACATATTTAATCTGAAACAGGGGAAAAAGGTTGTCCTGAGCGGACCATACGGCGAATTTTTTGTAAAAGAGACCGGTAGGGAGATGTGCTTTGTGGGCGGGGGAGCCGGAATGGCTCCTATGCGTTCCCATATATTCCATCAGATTCTGACCGTTAATACGAAAAGGAAGATTACCTTCTGGTATGGCGCAAGATCAAAACAGGAAATGTTTTATGATGAAGAATTCAGGGAACTTGAAAGAAACTGTGATAATTTTAAATATCATGTTGCTCTTTCCGAGCCTCAGCCCGAGGACGAATGGAAAGGATTAACCGGATTCATTTACAAGTGTCTATATGATAATTATTTGATATCACATGATGATCCAGCCGAAATCGAATATTATCTTTGCGGTCCCCCTATGATGATAGATTCGGTGATTAAAATGTTAAATGACCTTGGCGTTGATCCTGAAATGATTGCCTATGATAAATTCTAATGATAAATTCTGATTGAAGTTTTAGTAAAATCAGTTATTGAATCATTTTTGATAATATTTTTATATTTAAATATCAGAAAAACAAAAAACACTAATCGCATTACCAGAAAGGAAAGTACTATGGATTTCAGCCTGTCAACAGATCATGAGATTTTGCGCGATTCGGTTCGAAAATTTGCCGAAAATGAGATTAAGCCGGTAGCAAGGGAACTGGACAAAAAAGAGGAATTTTCATACGAAACAATGCAGAAGATGGCGGAATTGGGGCTTTTCGGCGTTTTTGTTTCGGAAAAGTATGGCGGACAAGCAATGGACTATCTTTCATATATAATTGCGGTTGAAGAGATTGCAAGAATTGACGGATCGCATGCTGCAACCGTTGCAGCCGAAAATTCACTTGGTATCGGGCCTTTATATTATTTCGGAAACGAAGAACAGAAACATAAATATCTTCCCAAACTTTGCAAAGGAGAGACCCTCTGGGGTTTTGGCTTAACCGAAGCAAACGCAGGTTCGGACGCTGCAAACTCCAAGACAACGGCTGTGCTGGATGGGGATGAATGGGTGATTAATGGAAGTAAAATATTCATTACGAATGCGTCCACTAAAATCTCCGCCGGTTCGACTGTCCTTTGCCGGACAGGCACCCGTGATGACGGCAGGCCTGAACTTTCCTGTATCCTGGTTGAAGCGGGAACGCGGGGATATACGACAAAGGTTATGCATGATAAGATGATGTGGAGGGGATCAAATACCAGTGAGCTTTATTTTGAAGATTGCAGGGTCCCGAAAGAAAACCTTCTTGGTCCAAGGGGACAGGGATTTTACCAGATGATGCAGACTCTTGACGGGGGCAGGCTATCGATAGGCGCAATGGGGCTTGGAGGCGCTCAGGGGTGCTTTGATATGGCGCTTAAATACAGCAATGAAAGAGAACAATTCGGTCAGCCGATAGCCCGTTTTCAGGTAAATGCCTTTAAACTTGCAGACATGGCTGTAGAGATTGAATGCGCCCGCCTTCTTCTTTACAAGGCATGCTGGCTCCGTGACAATAATTTGCCTTTTTCAAAAGAGGCCGCAATGGCAAAATTATACTGTTCTGAAGCAATGTATATGTGCGCCAATCATGCTGTTCAGCTTCATGGCGGGTATGGCCTGATGCAGGAGTATGATGTAGAGAGGTTCTACAGAGACCAGAAACTCCTTGAAATAGGGGAAGGGACTTCAGAAGTGCAGAGAATTGTCATAGCCAGGCATGTCGGAGCAATATAGTCCGTAATTAAACAATGACAGCTTCGTAAAAAGTCATTCTGCTGTGTTGCGCTTCATCTCTCGTCATTGCAGCGTACCAAAAAGTACGCTTCATTCATCAAGATTTGCGCGCCTTGCATAATGAGCTTTTTACTTTGCCGTCTGAATCATGACCCTTTTATGAAGGCATCAACAACGGAGATTATTTTAAAATCCACGGGAGAAAAAAATGGAAGAAAAAAAGCAGCAACAGGATCATAATGCCGATTATTTTAAAGATCTGACCGGCGATATAGTCGCATCGACACCGAGGGAGATTGATGAAATAGGAATAAGGATTAAAAATATTCGTGAAGAGAAGGGGCTTTCCTTGGATGAGTTGTCAAAGCTTACAGGATTTGACGTAGAACTTCTTTCAAATATGGAAGAAAATAAAATTCAGCCTCAGCTCGGTACGGTTATTAAGCTTTCGAAAGCGCTTGACAGCGCATTCGGCAGAATTGTTTCAGGGGTTGGGGACAAGCTTTACTCGGTTACCAGAAAAAATGAACGGACGAAGATATCAAGATCGACTTCCCACAAAGGTGAAAAACAGGTTTATACATATATGAGTCTTGCACCCGAAGTTAAAGGCCGCCACATGGAGTCTTTGATAGTTCAGCTTGAGGAAAATCCGGA
>JAHJQU010000366.1 GCA_018819005.1 Pseudomonadota bacterium
AAAAAGCGCAGTTTCGCGGCTGGAATCGGCAGGAAAGCACGCACCTTCCGTGACTACCCTAAAAAAGTATGCCGAGGCAGTCGGCTGTCATCTGGAAATAAGGCTGGTTCCAATTCAGCCTGAGTCGGACTCAATCAGAGAGTCAAAAATGCGCGCTGCATAATCACAGTGAGATGTGGGGAGCAGTGTCATCCAGGAAAGAAGCCGATATGCGGAGGCTGGAGGCGAGAGGCGAAAGACAAAAGAAAGTAAGTAATAAAAAGAGGCCGGAGCGGGGCAACCCTCTCCGGCCTCTTTTTGTAATTTCCCCTTCCCGTTTTCAAATCTTCTGAAAAAATATGGTTTTCAGACAGAAATAACAGGCAATAAATCCGTCGCCTGATGCAGTTGTTCCATTTAATCCTGTAAATCCTCTCGTATAAGTTTTTATTAGATTGACGGATCTGGGCCCTTGATCATAAAATTGTTGAGAGTGATTTCAAGTTGTGATATTTAATTACCAACAAAACACAGCGATCATTCAGATATATTTTGATTCCATAAATTTTCTTGGAGTTATCTAATTGGTCAAACGAGGCGATATCGGTGAAAGTTAATTTTTCTCGACACGCTAAAAGACGAGCAAAACTGTACGAGATACCTGAATCGACAGTATTGGATATAATAGCCAGAGAAAAATTAGCTCGAGGCAAACATGAAATCATAAAACATGTAGCCGGGTTCAAATATCCTCTAAAAATAGTAGTTCAAGTTGAAAAAAATTACGCGACGATAATTACGAATTATCCCCTGAAGAAAGGAGTGAAAAAATGAGAGTTCATTACGACAATGAGGTCGATGCTGTTTATATTAAACTGGGGAATCAGAAACCGGATGGAGTTGTTGAAATTTCTGAAGGAGTAAATTTGGATACAACCGGTGATAACAAGCTGGTAGGCATAGAAATTCTTAATGCTTCAAAAAAGATGAATATTAAAACAATCTTTTCTTACGAACTTGAACTTGAAGATAAACTCATTCTGAAAACCGCCTGAATATATTAATATAACGAGGAGGTCCGCGCAATGAAATGCTTTGAATGCGGAGGCGAAGTTCTGGAAAAATTGGGTGCCGTCAGAATGACCAGGAAAGACGGCGGCATGATTATTTTCAAAGGGATTCCTATGACGGAATGCCGCCAGTGCGGTGAACAATATATTCCAGGGCATTGGGTTGAAAAGATCGGCGAACTGATGCGCAAGGAGGAATCGCTGACACCGGAGGAAGTCGTCTCCATTCCCATCATCAATCTCTGCCAGGAAGTCAGAACTTGAACCGAAACAGCGACCGCATTTCCCGCCGAAGGTCCGCCGCGGCGGAACGGGGGGTTCTGTGAATGATAAGGCTTCCCTTAAAATGCTCTCTACGGGAACGTATCTTTTTTACTGACAGGAGAGCTGAGAGCTATCCTGTACGCATTCTCCGCTGCTTGCGGCGGAGTTAGCGAGCGAATTACAAACAGACACTATTCCCTGCGGTCGAAGATTCCCCGTTGCTTGCAGCGGGGAGCTTCAATCCTACATAACCGCTTGTATCAAGTATGATCTTCATTGCCACATTTCCTGATCAATTTGTTCGCAGGAATTGATGGAATTCAGAAAAGTCGAAGCATCCTGACGGCTCCATCCGCCAGCCAGTTGTTTAAGAGTTTCGGCTGGAGGACTGTGTTTTTTGTTTTGAAATTTTTGCCGGATGATCCCAACCAGAACATTATTTATAGATTGCCGACTGTCTCTAGCCATTTTTCGGATTTTTTGTTCGATTTCAGGGTCTATCCCTCTTACGGTGATCTGGTTCATGACTCCCTCCCCGCCTCTTTTTGATGTATATTGTGAATCGGCGGACCGGGGGCTGTTTTCATTATTATTGAAGATTCCCGCCGCAAGCTGTGGTCTGCCCGATCTGGATTCGACCGCAGGGAATTATTTCGATTCATTATTCTTTGAGGCTTCGTGTCTTTGTGTGATTACTTTTATTATTCTTTTTTTAGTTCCTTCCGCCTCGCGTCTTTCGCCTCACGCCTCATGCCTTTCGCCTTCCGTCTCACGCCCACTACAGCTTCTCCTTCAATATCCTGTTCACTATTTCCGGATTAGCCTTGCCTTTTGTCTCCTTCATGATGCGGCCTATAAAAAAACCCAGAACTTTTGTTTTGCCTGCCTTGTAATCCGCAACTTCCTTCGGACAACTCTCAATAAGTTTTGTTATCATTTCTTCTATCGCGGATACATCCGTGACCTGCACAAGGTCTTTCTCCCTGATTATTTCTTCGGGTGATTTGCCGGTTTCTGCCATTTCTTCAAAAACCGTCTTTGCGATCTTTCCGCTTATGACATTCTTATCGATAAGTTTTAAAAGCCTGGCAAGGTTTGACGAAGAGACGGGCGATTCTTCTATTGTTTTCCCTTCTGTATTCAAAAGTCCAAGCAGAGCGCCCATTACCCAGTTGCTCACCTGCTTAGTACCTGAGAAATAATTTTCTGCGCGTTTTTGGCTGAAAATTATTTCGTTAAGGTACTTACACCCCTCAAGGGGGTACTGAAAAGAGTCCCGTTTATCGGGGTTGGGACTGTTGAATTCTTTTACGCAGGCTTCAAAATAGCCGGCAAGCTCCATGGCAGAGGTGAGAACACCGGCATCATATTCCGGCAAACCGTATTCCGAAATGAATCGCTCCTTTTTTTCATCCGGAAGTTCGGGAAGCTTTTTCCTCAGTTCATTTATCCATAAATCATCTATTACAAGCGGAAGAAGATCCGGATCGGGGAAATACCTGTAGTCGTGAGCCTCTTCTTTTCCTCTCATGGAAGTTGTGCAGTTCTTTGCAGGGTCCCAGAGCCTTGTCTCCTGAACAATCTTTCCTCCCTCGAATAAAACATCT
>JAHJQU010000054.1 GCA_018819005.1 Pseudomonadota bacterium
AAAAAAGCTCATTTATTGCAAAATAGCCATATTCCAAGCACAAATTACAGCCTTATTCACTTCTGAACATCAACAATTAGCCACCCAGATACTTTATTTAGACTTTTTAAGTATAATATTTTCTGTTATGTTATCTAAAGGTCTTGAACGGAATCTGCGAAACAGAAACCATAAACTCCGCCTGTGGCGACCAGGAACTGAGAAACGTGAAAGAGTTCGATCTTATTAATGCCCCGCTTCATGGCACCAATCTGATTGAGGCCGGGGCAGGTACCGGTAAAACCTATACTATTGAGAGTCTTTTTATAAGGCTGATTATAGAGAATAATCTTACCGTAGACCAGATCCTTGTTGTAACTTTCACAAAGGCCGCAACTGAAGAATTAAGAGATAGAATCAGGAACAAGCTGGTAAAGGCAAAAGAGGCCTTTACGAAAGGTGAAAGCAGCGACAGGCTGATTGACTCCCTCTGTAAAAAATATGACGACCATGCGCTTGCCAGGGAGCTGATGAACAAAGCCCTCATTGATTTCAATGAAGCTTCAATATTCACCATTCATGGCTTTTGCGCAAGAATCCTTTCGGAAAACTCCTTTGAAACGGGCAATCTTTTTGATACAGAACTTGTAACCGATCAGACGGACCTTATACAGGACATCGCGGAAGATTTCTGGCGAATTTATTTTTATGATGCCGAGCCTGAATTTATAAAATATTCGGTAAAAAAGCTTAAAGGGCCCGGATTTTTTTCAAAACTTCTGTCAAAGCAGGTGTCATCTTGCAAAAATATAATTCCTATAATTGAGAAACCCGGATTCGAAAGCCTTCTTTACGATTACCGCAACCTTATTCAAAGAATTAGAAGCATATGGTCTGTTTCAAAAAATGATATTTCAGATCTGCTCCATGATCCGGCGTTAAACGGAAAAATCTACGGATCGGTTGCGCCTGATGATTCAGGATGTTCCGCAAGAGAACGTAAGATACTTTCTCTTCTTTCTCTTATGGACGGACTCCTCGACGAAAGGTCATCCGGGTTTCCTTTGTTTGAAAAATTCGAATATTTTACAGCGGAAAAAATAAAAAAATCTGTAAAAGCAAAACAAAAAACCCCGGAACACCCTTTCTTTGATATCTGCGATGAGTTTGCGGAAAAAAACAAAGAGATTGAAGCCGTATTTGACAGATATATCCTTCATCTTAAAAGGGAATTTTTGAGGTATGCAGAAACTGAACTTGTAAAGCGCAAGAAGAGCATAAATATCCAATATTATGAAGATCTTTTGGCAAGGGTAAGAGATGCTCTTGTTAACAGCCGCGACAATCATGATCTTGCAATCCAGATAAGGCGGAAATACAAGGCCGCGCTTATTGACGAGTTCCAGGATACCGATCCTGTTCAGTATGAAATCTTTTCGAATCTTTTTGATTCCAAGGAGAGCGTTCTTTTTATAATAGGAGACCCGAAGCAGGCGATATACAGCTTTCGCGGGGCTGATATATTTTCCTACATAAATGCCGCCTCAAAGGCCGGTTCAAAAAGCAATCTTACAGAAAACTGGCGCTCTGTGCCCGGTTTGATCGATGCTGTAAATGCGCTTTTTTCAGATTTAACAAATCCTTATATATTTGATGATATTGCTTTTTTTAAAGGCGTTTCGGGATACGCAGAGGAATACAAAGACAAAGATGTTTCCTCACATGCGCCGCTTACTCTGTGGCATCTTTTTTCTGACGAATACACTGAAAATAATAAATCAATTAAAAAAGATGTTGCGGAGAAGGTTATTTCGGAATCTGTAGCATCTGAAATTTTGCGCCTGCTGAAAAGAGATAATGGTGTAGAAACAAGTATCAGGGCAGGGGATATCGCGATCCTGGTGAGGACAAATAATCAGGCGCAGACAGTAAAAACATCCCTTTCGAAGAGAAGAGTTCCTTCGGTTATATACAGTATAGATAATGTCTTTGATTCTCATGAGGCCATAGAACTGGAAAGGTTCCTCGGAGCTGTTTCCGATCCTTCAAATATGAAAAATGTCAGGTCGGCTCTTGTAACCGACATCTTCGGAATTTCCGGTGAAGAACTCGATATTGCCGGCCAGGACCCGCTTATATGGGATCAACATCTGGCTGTTTTCGCCGAATGCCATTATTTATGGAACAAGCAGGGCTTTATAAACATGTTCCGCCATTTTATGACGCAGAAAAGAGTGAGAGAACGTCTTGTTCTGTTTCATAATGGCGAGAGACGCATAACAAATCTGCTCCATCTTTCAGAAATTCTTCATAAAGTATCGGTTGAAAAGAAACCCGGCATGACAGGCCTTGTAAGATGGCTGTCCGAACAGAGGGAAGCTTCAAGGGAAAGACTTGAAGAGCATCTTCTTCGCCTTGAAAGTGATGATGATGCAGTTAAAATAGTCACAATACATAAAAGCAAGGGGCTTGAATTTCCTGTTGTATTTTGTCCTTTCAACTGGGGAGGATCTGAAGTTAGTGATAAGGAAATCATTTTCCATGATGAAAGCAAGGAAAGAAACCTGGTTCTTGACCTTGGCCGTAATGAAAAAAGCTTGTCTGCTGCCCGGAAAGAACTTCTGTCCGAAAACATACGGCTCCTGTATGTGGCATTAACAAGGGCAAAAAAAAGATGCTATCTTGTCTGGGGAAGGATAAATTCAGCCGAAACATCAGCCATGGCTTATCTTTTCCATTATGCCCGCAATAATGAACATGACTCTGATGAAGATATCGTAACGGCACTGAGAGGTTATTTTAACGGTAGAAAGAACTCGGAACTGCTTGATGATTTGAAAATGCTTGAAAAAAGGGCAGAGGGGGCAATTGATGTTTCTGTTCTTCCTTCTTCAGTTGACGGTAAATACGATTTTTACGAAGGAGATATGGAACAGCTTTTTAGCAGAAATTTTACAGGAAAAATAGACGATACTTTCAAAATATCAAGCTATTCATCCCTTACGGCAGGAAGTCCCGCAAGTCATGATATCAGGGATATAGATGCCGGAACCAGAACCGAATTTAAAGATTCCCCCGAACCACATCAGCAATCAGGAATGCCGGATATATTTTCATTTCCGAGAGGAGCAAGAGCCGGTATATTTTTTCATGACCTGTTTGAACAGATTGGTTTTTCTTATTCGGAGGCAGGCGCAAGAGAAGAACTTGTTGCCGGCAAATTAAGGGAATATGGTTTTGGAGCAATCTGGAAAGATACGGTCTGCGATATGATAAACAAAGTCCTTGATGCTCCTCTTTATGCGAAAGAGATGACCATCAAATTATCAGGAGTTGATAAGGCAAGCAGGGTTAATGAAATGGAGTTTTATTTTCCCTTGAAAATGACTGCTCCTGTTACAATAAAAAAAGTTTTTCAAGATTATGGACGAATCATGGTAAGCGGTGATTATCCGGTCTGGTTTGAGAATCTTCAATTTTCACCATCAAAAGGTTTCATGAAAGGCTATATGGACATGGTCTTCAGCCATGAAGGCTGTTATTTTCTTGTCGATTGGAAATCCAATTACCTTGGAAACGCGGTAAGTCATTACGGAAAATCGAGTATTAATGAAGTGATGGAAAAGGAATCGTACATACTCCAATATCATTTATATGTTCTTGCCCTTCATCAGTACCTGCGCTTGAAAACCGCCGGTTATAATTATAAAGATTCTTTTGGCGGCGTATTTTATATATTCATGCGCGGAGTCGATGATTCGAAAACAAGGGGGACCGGAATATTTTATGATTTGCCGGACATCTCTCTGATAAACGGGCTCGGAAAAGCTCTTATACCGGGTTATTGTGAATAGTGAATAGTGAAAAGTGAATAGTAAACAGAAGGGTTTCCGCCATAAAAATTGGCGGACCTTCGGCAGGATTCGAAGGTTCGAGGGTTCGAGTGGGCGGGAGAAAAGGGATATTGTTAAAAGAAAGAAACCAGAAACCACAAACTACAAACCAGAAACCGATTTTGTAAGTTATACATGAATAACTCATATACAACACACTTATATAATAAACATATATTAACACATATCGATATCCATTTCGGAAGCTTCATAAACAAACTTGCCAAAAATGAAGATACATATCTCTTCCTGGCTGCTGCCCTTGTGAGCAATGCGGCAGGTAACGGTGATGTATGTCTCGATCTCGGGTCATTTGATGAAAAAATGATTCTTGATGAAGGTGAAGGCAAGAAACCCGTTGTTTGTCCGTCCTTGAAAAATTGGCTGAAAATACTCAGCACTTCTGATGTTGTCGGGAAACCCGGCGATTACAGGCCCCTGATACTTGATGACAAAAACAGGCTCTATCTTTACAGGTTCTGGAATTACGAGAAAGTTCTTTCAGATGCTATTAAAAAGCGTGCGGGAGATGATATTGAAGGTATCGACTTTAAGCTTATAAAAAATTCGCTGCCAAGGCTTTTCCCTGATAATCCGGAAGAAAAATTAAACCTTCAGAAAATCGCTGCTCTTACATCAGTATTCAAAAAATTCTGTGTCATTTCCGGAGGACCGGGGACGGGCAAGACAACAGCAATTGCCAAAATTTTAACCCTCCTTATTGAAATTGAGCATGGAAAAAAACTTAAGATATTTTTATCTGCGCCAACAGGAAAAGCTGCCGCAAAGCTTAGCGAATCTATCCGGAGCACAAAAAATAATATTGATTGCAGCGAAGAGATAAAAAACATGTTGCCGTCAGACGCATATACTATTCACAGAATGCTCAGAGTAATTCCCGGTGCCTCAGGCTTTTATTATAATTCTGAAAATAAACTTCCGGCCGATGTCGTTGTGGTTGACGAGGCATCCATGGTTGACCTCGCATTGCTTGCAAAACTTGTGGAGGCTGTGCCGGATAAGGCAAGGCTTATTCTTGTGGGAGACAAAGACCAGCTTGCCTCCGTTGAAGCAGGATCGGTTCTGGGAGATATATGCAACAGGGGAAACATCCCGGAATATTCGGTGAAATTACTTAAAAGACTGGTGGACGGAAGTAAACCGGAGGAGAGAACCGAAGTAACCTGTAAACAGGTTTTAAGCGATTGTCTCGTTGTTTTGCAGAGAAACTACCGTTTTTCAGAGACAAGCGGTATCGGCAGATTGAGCAGTGCTGTCAATAGAGGTGACGCTGATACTGCCTTGAGTATTTTGAGAGAAACAAAAGATGAAAGGATTCACTGGGAAGATATAAAAACTGCAAAAGAATTGTATTGCTCTCTTGAAAAAAAGATAGTTGAAGGTTATACGGCTTATCATGATATAGTTGATCCGATAGAAGCCCTTAATTCATTCAGCCGGTTTAAAATACTGTGCGCAATAAATAAGGGACAATTCGGTGTTGATGCGATTAATAGTCTTGCCGAATCGGTATTGGCCCAGAAAAGACTTATAAGTCCTTCGTCTCAATGGTACAGGGGACGACCGGTCATGATAAAGGGAAATAACTACAGCCTTGGTCTTTTTAACGGCGACATAGGCATAATAATGGCGGATCGGGATTCTGATGATAACATATATGCGTTTTTTCATGGAGCTTCGGGGAAGGCAAGAAAGTTTAAGCCCGGCATTCTTCCTGAGCATGATACTGCCTACGCCATGACAGTCCATAAGAGTCAGGGATCTGAGTTTGAAGAAGTTGTTATCGTTCTACCGGAAAAAGAGTATCCTGTTCTGTCAAGAGAGCTGATTTATACCGGTATTACAAGAACAACCGGAAAGATTACCCTGCTGGGAACAGAAAGTGTTTTGAGAGCGGCAATTTCAAGAAAAACAGAAAGAGCATCCGGTCTGCGGGATGCGCTGTGGAAGGATGAATATCTATGAAAAAGACTATCATAAAAGGAACCGGCCGTTATCTTCCAACCCGCCTTGTCACAAATGACGATTTAGCCAAATGGATGGACACAACTGATGAGTGGATTCGTCAGAGAACAGGTATTGAGCAGCGTTACTGGGTGCCTGCCGACAAGGAGATCGGTGTTTCGGACCTTGGACTTGAAGCGTCAAAAACAGCCCTGAAACGGGCGGGATGGAAACCCGAGGATATTGATCTTATAATCTTTGCGACTTTAAGCCCCGATATATTTTTCCCCGGTTCAGGATGCCTTCTGCAGCACAAGCTCGGCCTTCAAACCACACCTGCTCTTGATATCAGGCAGCAGTGTACCGGTTTTCATTATGGTATAGCAACAGCCGACGCATACATAAGAAGCGGTCTTGCCAATCGTGTTCTTTTTGTCGGCGCAGAGATTCACAGCGGCGGACTCGATATTTCGACAAGAGGAAGGGATGTTACTGTCATATTCGGAGATGGAGCAGGAGCCGTATGTCTTGAAGGCGTTGAAACGGAAGAAAATATCGGCGTTCTTGGAGTTTCGCTTCATGCCCAGGGAGAACTTGCGATGAGCCTCATGACTGAAGCGCCTGCATCAAGGGTTACCCCGAGACTGACGGTTGAAATGGTGGAGCAGGGCAGGCATTATCCTGTTATGGATGGAAAGACCATATTCAAGCTTGCCGTAAGAAGACTTCCTGAAATAACAAAGGAGGTCCTTGGGAAAGCAGGGCTTTCAATGGATGATATTGATCTCGTTATTCCCCATCAGGCAAATCTTCGTATAAACCAGGCGTACCAGAGCGCAATGAATCTTCCTGATGAAAAGATATTTCATAACATTCAGAGATATGGAAATACAACTGCAGGAAGCATACCCATTGCTCTTGATGAAGCCATCGAGATGAAAAGGATAGGGAAGGGGAGCAGGTTCTTTTTATCGGGCTCGGTTCAGGAGTCACCTGGGGGGCGATAATATACAGATTTGACTGATTCGGAGTCTCATATACCCGGATATGGTTATCAATTGTTATATAACATCCTTAAACAGATATAATCTTGATAGATATGAATTTCGGAAATCTGTGTGAGCGCCGTCTTGATATTGTTAAAGAGCAGAAAGGGAAGAATTACTGCTTTGTCATAGGGACATTCTGCTCATATGCGCCTGTTGAAATCCTTCATTCATTTGGTATTATCCCTGTCAGAATCTGGGGAGAATCTGAGAATCTCCACAAGGCGGATGCCCTGCTTCAGACTTTTATTTGTCCTCCGGCGCGCCATCTTATGGCCCTTGGCCTTGAGGGTCACTACGGTTTTCTGGACGGAATTGTTCACTGCTATTCCTGCGATGCCGTTTGCGGACTTTATAATATCTGGGTCAGGAATCTGCGACCCCGGTTTTCCCACCTCATAAGCCTTCCCTATATGTCCATTAATGAAGCATTGTCTTACACAATTGCCGAATTCGGAATTTTTATCGATAAGCTCGAATCTTTTACCAATAAAAAGTTTTCTCCGGAGAGTCTGAAAAGATCGATTACACTGTACAACGGAGCAAGATCGCTCATGAGAGAGGTTTATCATCTAAAGAAGAGCGGACTTTGGGTGAGTTATGCCGATATCTGTGCCATGAATATCTGCTGTCAGACACTTCCAGTGGAAATGTTTCTGTCGGAACTCAGGAAGTATGTCAAAACGATTAAAGAGGAGAAGCGCCGGAGCAGTAAAAAACTTAAGATTCTTATCTCAGGAAGCATTATTTCCGATACATCCCTCATGGACTTCATAGAAGAGGTCGGCGGTAATATTGTTGCCGATGACGCCTGCATAGGCCTACGCACGCTCCGGGATGTAATACCCGAAGGAGACCCCCTTCAATCTCTTGCCGGATATTACCTCACGAGACCACCGTGCGCTTCAAGGGCTGATTTTCCTTCCCGAAAAGCTCATCTACTTGAAACACTGGCGGATTTTGATATAGATGCCGTGATTTTCATACATCAGAAGTTCTGCGATCCGCATCTTTCTGATCATCCCTTTTTGAAGAAAATCCTTGATGAGGCCAAGATACCGCATATGCAGTTCGAACTGGAAGGGGACGGGTTCACCGGTTCCGTTCGGACGCGGATTGAAAGCTTCTTTGAGATGCTGGAGAGAAGATGACGGAGGAGAAAAAGACAACCAAGCGGCTTCACGCGAACAAGGCATTACGTCAGATTATTACCGATTTTTATGCGGATGCCCACAGGGCAAAAGCCGAAGGTCGCCCGGTCGGGTGGATTCCGCCAATGAACGGCCTCATAGAACTCTTCTATTCAATGGATATCCATCCGATCTTTCCCGAAAACTGGGCTCCCATTTGCGCCGCAATCGGCACAAATACGAACAACTTTGCTTACGCGGAGAAGATGGGCTATTCAGGCGATCTTTGCGGCTATTTCAGAAACAATGTAGGATATGCGCTGGATGGAATCAGAGAGGCGAATCAGCCCCTTGACGGTCTGCCAAAGCCGGATTTTCTGATCTCTTTCGGCGCAGGCTGCATCCCCACTATGAAGACTTTTCAGGTGCTCTGCGACCATTTCCACGTTCCCGTATTCAGGGCGGATCTGCCGCAGATTGCAATGGAAGATATAAGAGATCACCACATTCAATACGGGGTCATACAGATAAAGAGGCTGATAAAATTTCTGGAAGATCTCACAGGAAAAAGGTTTGATATAGACAGGCTGAGGCAGGCAGTTGCTTACACGGACGAGGCTTGCAGGATCTGGGATGAGATAATGGATTCGCGCCGTACAATTCCATCCCCGTTTTCGGCAGCGGAGATCGGGATCATGTTTGTTATGGTGACAAGACACGGCACAAAGATCGCTGTGGATTTTCTGCAGGATGTGCTCAAAGAGGTAAGAGGAAAGGTTGAAAGAGGGGAGGGCGTGATTCCGAACGAGCGAATACGGCTATTCTGGGACAATATTCCCCTATGGTATAATATGAAACTGTTCAACTACTTTGAGAAATGGGATGCCGTGGTGGTTGCCGAAACTTATACCTCGGCATGGACTCTCAGGATGAATCCGGATAAGCCCCTGGAGAGCATCGCTTATAAATCGCTTGTCTCTTATCCTCTCGTCTCCTGCGTATCGCTTGAAAAACGTATTGAGCTTATCAAAAAGGCGGTTGTTGATTATAAAATAGATGGAGCGATTTTCCATTCAAACAGGAGCTGCAAGCCGATCTCGATGGGACAGATGGACATAATGAAGATACTGTCGGAAGAACTCAATGTGCCGGGTGTCATGTTTGA
>JAHJQU010000367.1 GCA_018819005.1 Pseudomonadota bacterium
GATTTCTGAATTGTGGCCCATAAAGCGGCGCTGTCCACGTTAAGGTGGTTCATCTCTTCATAATACTGTTTGCCGCTTTTATCGGCAAGCAGGGCGTGAAGATCTTCCTTTGTGTTTACCGGTTTTCTGTTGCAAAGTATTCCTTCAGCCATGTGTCCAAATTCCCGAAAAGTTAAAAGTTATTTGATTATGCTACCAGGCAAATCCTTTTCCTTTCATGCCGCCCCGTTTAATGCCGAAATCCATGCCTATCTGAGCCCGTGACATGAAAAATAGGATAAAATGGGATAGTTTTGTGAAAGGAATTGAAATCAGCATGATTTCTCCGCATAATATGTGAGTTATCAGCCAGAATTGATAACCGGGAGCCTGATGATAGGCAATAAATCCGGTGATGAAAGGAGCGGTTGCTATTAAAAGCACGAGAAGGTCATAAGCAGTTGTTAATATTCTTACTTCAGGAAGGGCTATCCGCCTTAAAATTATGATGACGGCGGAGACAATTACTCCGATTGTCAAAAGATCGGCGGCAAAATCAGGAATTGTAAAAAGGCTTATTCCCCATCGCTCTTTTAAAAGAACATTATGGGCGACAAGAAAAAGGGGGGTTAAGAGAAGGCCTGTATGAAAAACAAAAAAGAGAATTGTAAAGCCTGGTTTTGCCCGCCAGCCTCTTGTACCAAAAGGTATGAGCCATAACAAAATGGATCTTATGGCGCCTTTGATTCCGTATGAAACATTTACTGAATAGGTTACTCTGTCCAATTTCCAGTCCAGCCCTTTAATATAAAGGACTGCGCGAACGATGATTCCGACAAAAAAAATTCCAAACGATAACCATGCAAGGGGGCCGGTAACAAATTGATACATTTTTATCTCCTTACAATAAAATAAAGCCGGAAAAGGCTTTATTCAAAGGTCTCAAAGAATCCCAATGTAAGGGAAGCTTCTAAAATATATCCATGTAACTGTCAAGGGATATTTGGCATGTTTTTATGAAGCCTACATTCACAATTGGTCTTTTTCAGGAAGCCTGATTGTGAAACTGGAACCGACACCTTCTTCCGATTCAAACCCGATGAAACCTTTATGTTCATCTATTATTTTTTTTGTGAGCATAAGCCCGATTCCAGTCCCAAAAGAACCCTTCGTGCTGAAAAAATTTCTGAAAACCTGTTTTTTAATTTCATCCGGCATCCCGCCGCAGTTGTCAATAACCTGGTATTCGGCTCCCCATCCTTCTCTTTTCAATGTTCTGACTATGATTTCCTTTACTCTGCCTTCGGTATTTTCTGTTGAGCAGGCGTCTATGGCATTTGCAACAAGGTTTAAAATGCAGCGGTGTATTCCCTCCGGGTCAAAATATAATGGCATTAAATCTACGGCAAGGTCAACGGTCATATCGATGGAGCGTTCAAAGGCTCTTTGCTTCATAAGGTTCACCACTTCAATTGCGGGTGTATTGGGATCGCATAACCGATAGACTGTGCCGGAGCTTTTGCCGTAATTGAGAAGATCAAGTGAAAGGTTTGTTATCTTGTCAACATTACCTTTAACCATTTCCCAGCCTTCCCGGAGGTATTTTTTATTATTCAGATCCATGCCCTTCTCGAGGACGAATGTTCCGCCCTTTAACCCGCTCGCGATATTTTTTATGGCATGGGAAAGACCGGCGATTGTCTGACCTACTGCTGCCATCCTTTCGGCTTCGACAAGCTTTCTGCTCTTTTCTTCGACAAGCTGTTCAAGGTTTTCCGTGTATTCCCTGATCTGCTGTTTCAGCGAAATCCGTTCTTCGGCTCTTTTCAAAGCAATTTCAAGAACCTCATCATTAACAGGCTTGGTTACAAAATCTGTTGCCTCAAACTTCAGGCTTTTTATGGCAAGATCAATGTCACCATGCCCCGTTATCATAATGACTTCGGTGTCGGGCGCTTCTTTTTTCAGACATCTTAAAAGTTCTATGCCGTCCATATTCGGCATTTTGATATCGGTAAGTACTATCTGCGGTTTAATATTTCTGAAGAGTTCGAGGGCGGTCTCACCGTTTTCTGCGGATATGACCTTATAGCCCATATCGGAAAGCGATATGCCGAGAACCTTTCTTATTCCTTCTTCATCATCGACTATAAGAATAGTTTTTTTCATTATTGTTCATCCGGTACGGGGAATCTGATTACAAAACAGGCGCCTTCATCTGAGGGTACGACCTTTATGCTGCCCTTGCAGTCCTGTATGATTCCATAGCTTATTGAGAGGCCGAGGCCTGTTCCCTGCCCTACTTTTTTTGTTGTAAAAAATGGTTCGAATATCTTTTCGGAAATGGAAACCGGTATTCCGGTGCCGGTGTCTTTTATAATTATTGCAACCATCTCATTTTCCAGTTGTGTTTTTATCGAAATTCTTTTTTCGCACGATTTCTGGCTTTCCTTTTCGCATCTCTCTTCTATAGAATCGCGCGCATTGATCAACAAGTTGATAAAAACCTGTTCGAGACGGTCTGTGTCGGCCATGATTAAGGGGAGATTCTCTTCGGTCTCCCATACGACTTTTATGCCTCTTACCTTGAGCTGCTGGCTGAATATTTCAAATGCGCTTTCAAGAACCCTGTTTATCTGGACTTTTTCGAGAGTTAACTCGGATTTTCGTCCGAACTGCCTCATGTGGTTTATTATCTTTGTTGCCCGGTCAACGTGGCGGTCTATTTCTTCAGCGAGCGTGAGAAGAACATCATCGGGAATAGCCTCTTTTTTCACGACCTTTTTTATCAGAAAACTGCTTGCAGTTTTCATTACGGTAAGAGGCTGGTTGAGTTCGTGTGCGACGCCGGTTGCCATTTCACCGAGGGTAGCCATCTTGCTTGCCTGTATTAGCTGCTGCTCAGCTTCAAGCCTTTTTGTGATATCGCTCGTTGTAACAAGAAAAACCTTCTGGCCGGGATATTCCGAAGGGGAGATCCTTATGTTTACAAAAACTATATTTCCGTCCTTTTTTATCTGTTTTACCTGGCTCAATTCAGAGTAAACCCTCATCTTGAATGCGTATTTTTCTCTTTCATCTTCCCTGAACATAGCAAGGAAAGATTGATTTATGATTTCATTTGGTGTGAAACCGTAAACAGTTGTCACGCTTTCATTGCAGTCGAGTATATCGAGGCTGTCCATATCAAGTACGAAGACGGGGTTTGGTATGTTGTTGAATATCTCGTGATATTTCTTCTCCGATTTTATAAATTTTTCCTCGAGATTCTTCCTTATTGTTATGTCAAGATTCATCTCCATTGTGGCGATAATTTCACCCTTTGAATTTTTTATCGGGGAAGTGTTTACAATCCAGTGTGTAAGTGTTCCGTCCTTGTTGTAGCCGGTCTCTTCGCTGTAGTGGGATTTGCCGTCTAAAAATGTTTTTTCAACCGGGCAGTTGACGCATTTTTCACTCCGTCCCTTATAGACCTGATAACAGTAATCCCCGGGTTTCGGCGCGAACTTGTCGGCAAATTCCCTGTTATACTGGATAAGTTTATAATCCCTGTCCTGAACCGTTATTATGCACGGCACTAGCTCAAAAAGATTCTGGTATTCATCCCTTTGCCTGTTTAGTTCGGCCTGGTTTTCACCTATTTCCTTGCCCATATGATTGATGGCTGAGGCAAGCTGGCCCATTTCATCATCCTGCCCGATTTCAACCTTGAGGCCGTAA
>JAHJQU010000368.1 GCA_018819005.1 Pseudomonadota bacterium
AGTGATATGAAGTTAAGTCAGCATCTTTTTTATACTGATGAGATCCTGGCGCAGCTCTTCTATTGTGGCTGAGGAAGCTTTGTTTTCACCTGTGTCAGAGCGAAGGTGTTTTTTTGCTCCGCGGATTGTAAATTTCTTGTCGTAAAGAAGATATTTTATTCTGAGGATAAACTCAACATCGCTTTTTCTGTATAGGCGCTGCCCTGAGGAGGAACGCTTGGGATTAATTTTAGAAAATTCAGTTTCCCAGAACCGTATGACAGACGTAGGTAATCCTGCTATTTTGCCGACCTGTCCGATCTTGAAATAGAGTTTATCGGGTATTTTTATGTCAGTTTGTGAGTCGTTTTGCATCTTTATGGCTCGGGCTTGAGAAAAGGTTGTCAGGCCGATAGTGATGCATTGAATTCCCTTAAAAGCCTGTTTGTAATATTGATGTGGATACCATTTACCTCATTGTCCTCGAGGGTTTTTTCCGCAGACCCGTAAACTATCCTGACAGATACGCTCTTTTTCCCGGGCGGAACAGGATCACCTTCGAAAATATCGAACAGTTGCGTATTTTCAATAAGCTTTTCACCATAGCTATTAAGTTTTTCCAGTATAGACATGGCTTCAATATCTTTGCTGATTATAACGGTAATATCTCTTGTTGTAAAAGGAAATTTTGGCAATGGTTGGGATGCCTTTGCTTTGTTTGTAAGATCAAGAATAGTGTTGCAGTTCAATTCAAAAATAAAGGCTCTCTGCTTCAAATTAAAATTGCGAAGAACTTCCGGATGTATTTCTCCAACAAGGCCTATGGGTCTGCCTTCTATTGTAACCTGAGCAGTGTACCCCTGCTTTGTGTAGCAGCACAATTCGAAAGGCATTTTTGTAAAACGGATATTGTTTATATTGAGTCCGGATATGAGCCCTTCAACGATCCCTTTTATATCGTAAAAATCACAACCGATCTCCTTTGCGTACCAGACAGAATTATAACGGTCGCCTGTCCACAATCCAGCCGCCATTTCCACTTCTTCAGGAAGAGCATCCTGCCCCCTGCTCAAGAAAACATTTCCGATTTCAAACAGCTTAAGATTTCTTACCTGCTGTGATAAATTCCGGCGCATGTTTTCAAGAAGACCGGGAATAAGAGACGTTCTCATTACGCTCTGCTCTTCATTTATAGGATTTAGAACATGCAGGAGCTTCCTTTTCTTGTCATTTGAAAGGAGCCTTAGCTGGTCGCAGGATGATTCATTAATAAAACTGTAATTAATTGCCTCCATAAACGAGAGGTCTGTCATAATGTTTTTAATCTTATCCCTTAAAACGAGGGTTTTTAATGGCTGAATGGTTTCAGCATGGATAAAAGGCATAGTTGTCGGGATATTGTTATATCCATAAAGGCGCGCTGCTTCTTCCATAAGATCAACAGACCTTGTTATATCAACCCTGAAAGAGGGCGGGGTTACCTTTAGAGTATCTGCATCAGTATTTTCTACGTCAAACTCGATTGATTCAAGGCAGGATTTGATATTTTCCCTGTCCATTTCTATACCGAGAAGACGGCCTGTTTCGCTTATACTGAGTTCAATTGGTACCACATCATGAATCAGGGGGTTTTCGTCGATAACACCACCTGTCAATTTTCCGTTTCCTATCTCGGTCATAAGTAAGGCGGCTCTTACCAGAGCATTAACGGTTCCAAGGGGATCTATACCGCGTTCGAAACGGTAAGATGCTTCGGTGCTCAGCCCAAGTTTTTTGGAGGTCTTTCTTATGCTTAAAGGATTGAAATAGGCGCTTTCAATCAGGACCCTTTTGGTGGAGTTTGCTATTTCAGAATTAAGTCCTCCCATAACTCCTGCTATTGCAACAGTCTTTTCCCCGTCGCATATCATGAGCATCTCCGGATCAAGGATACGTTCTTTCTGATCAAGAGTTATAAAGGTCTCCCCCTTTTCTGCGGTACGGACTACAATTCTGTTTTCGGCCAGCAGGTTAAAATCAAATGCATGAAGAGGCTGACCGCATTCCATCATGACGAAATTCGTAATATCAACTATGTTGTTAATAGGCCTTTGCCCTATTGATATAAGGCGTTTTCTCAGCCAGAAGGGAGATTCGGATACGGTTATATCTGTAACAAGAGCGGCGGCATATCTCGGGCAATGTTCCGGGGCTTCTATTCTGACAGAAGTATATTTCTGTATGTCCTTATTTCTATCCGGTTGCTGTCTAACCGGGTACTCAACTTTTAGTTTTTGAATGGCAGCTATTTCCCGGGCAATTCCTATTACGCTCAAACAGTCGGATCTGTTTGGTGTAAGTCCGATTTCAAGGACAAAGTCAGAAAGAGAGAGGGCTGATGAAATCTTTGTGCCTGTCTCAGGCGTGCCGGAAAGAATCATAACACCGCTTTTGTTGTCGCCCAGCTCAAGCTCTCTTTCGCTGCATAGCATCCCTTCTGATACTTGTCCGCGTATATCGCATTTCTGAAGAATGGATCCGTCAGGAAATATTGTTCCGGGAAGTGCAAGAGGAGCAAGGATATTTTCGACTATATTGGGTGCGCCACAGACAACCTGCACGATACTGTTACCTGTATCAACACGGCAGATCTTAAGTTTTTCGGCATTAGGATGAGGACTGATTTCAACGATGCGACCAACCACCACATTGTCGAGATAGTCGAATGAATTGGTGATGGACTCAACTTCAAGGCCTGTCATAGTTAAAGCAGATGCCAGGTCCTGGACGTCCATCTCAATATTTACATAATCCTTTAGCCAGCTTAAACTAACTTTCATATCAGAACTGCCTTAAAAACCTGAAGTCGTTTTCGAAAAATTTACGGATGTCGTCAATTCCGTATTTGAGCATTGTAATGCGTTCAACTCCCATACCAAAAGCAAAACCGGTGATTTTCGCGGTGTCATACCCTACATTTTCAAAAACGGCAGGATGAACCATGCCTGCACCAAGCACTTCAAGCCAACCGGTCTGGGAGCATATCCTGCAACCATTTCCCCTGCACATGACGCAAAGTATGTCAACTTCAGCGCTTGGCTCAGTAAAAGGGAAAAAGCTGGGGCGAAATCTTAAGCTCGTCTTTTCATCAAACATCAGATGAACAAAATTGGTAAGAATGCCCTTTAAATTTCCAAAAGATATGTTTTCGCCAACCATCAGACCTTCAACCTGGTGAAACATCGGCGTATGAGTGATATCGGAATCGCTCCGGTACACCTTCCCGGGCGCAATAACCTTAACAGGCGGCTTGCGTTTTTCCATAACCCGAACCTGAATAGGTGATGTGTGGGTTCTTAAAACAATATTGTCTGAAACATAAAAAGTGTCCTGCATATCTCTTGCCGGATGATACTTTGGTATGTTGAGGGCTTCAAAATTATAATAGTCACTTTCAATTTCCGGCCCTTCTGCAATATCGAAACCCATCCGGGTAAATATGTCGCAAATCTGTCTTGTAATCTGGGTAATAGGGTGAAGCGAACCGGGAAAAGCAGATCTTCCCTGTAAAGAGACATCAATATAGTCATGCGCTTCAGGTGACTGAGAATTAAGGCTGCTTGCAGTATCTTCAAAAGCCTTTTCAAGAATTTTCTTTATCTCGTTGGCTTTTTCTCCTGCTTTTGGTCTTTCTTCGGTGGGAAGCTTTGAAATATTTCTTAAAAACTGTGTAACGATACCTTTTCGACCAAGATATTTTACCGAAATTGCATTCAAGCTGTCTTTGCTTTTTGCAGTTTCAATTTCCCTAAGAGCTTCGGTGCAAATCTGATCTATAGTGTTTTCCACTTTTATCTATTTGTCTTTGCTTTTGCTTAAGATATTCGGGACAAAAAAAATGACAAGCGTATCAAAAGATCAGCGATCTTTTGATACGTCATATTCTTAAACGTCAATTACAAACTTAGATCCGCTTTGTTGCAATACCGGCTAATTGTGCAAATCCGGAAGGATCTGATATAGCCAGATCTGCAAGGACTTTACGGTCAAGAGCGATGTCTGCTAACTTAAGACCGTGAATTAGTTTGCTATATGACAGATTATTCATTCGTGCAGCAGCATTTATCCTGATGATCCATAATCTTCTGAAATCTCGCTTGCAGACCCTGCGATCGCGGTATGCATATGCAAGAGCCCTGTCAACGGTATCTGCTGCGGTTCGAAATAGTTTGCTGTGACCTCCACGGAAACCCTTGGCAAGTTTTAATACTTTTTTCCGTCTATGATTTGCTTTAAATCCTCTTTTAATACGCATAGTTTTTCTCCTTAAATATATAAATCAGGCTGCTTTGAAATACGGGATATCTTATTTCAACAGTATTATCCATTGGGAAGGAGCAGCCTGATAGCTTTTTCATTTGTTTTATCAATAATATGTCCTTTTCGCAAAGATCTTTTGCGTTTGGTTGTTTTTTTTGTAAGTATGTGGCCGGCATTTGATTTTGCGTATGTAAATTTTCCGGAACCCGTCTTTTTGAAGCGCTTTGCAGCGGCACGATTTGTTTTTATCTTAGGCATAACTTTCTCCTTAACACACTTAACTACTTTGCGAAAAATACATTATCTACAGTTTTATACCAAGTCGTCATTGTTAATTACTTCAATTTTTCATCCAATATCAAAAAATGAACATAAAATATATAAAAATAATTGGCGTGAGCAATGATGGCAGACTCACGCCAGAAGGTTATTATTAAACCATACTCGAACAATATTCAGATTTATTAAAAAAGTTAAGCTGACACCGCAAAAGGCTTAAATAATCATTTTGGAGCTAAAATCATTATCATGGTACGACCTTCGAACTTTGGGAGCTGTTCAACTATTGCATTCTCTGCAGTTTCAATTACAATTTTTTCAAGTAATTCTCTGCCCAGTTGCATAAGCGTTATTTCCCGGCCTCGAAATACAACCGTTACTTTTACCTTATCCTTTTTTTCAATGAACTTTTTAATGTGACCTATTTTTACAAAAAGATCATGTTCACCGGTTTTGGGTCGTATCTTAATTTCTTTAACCTGAAATGTGCTCTGTTTCTTTTTTGCCTCCTGCTTTTTTTTGGTCAGCTCATACCGGTATCTCCCGTAATCCATTATTTTGCATACCGGAGGATTCGCATTAGGAGAAATTTCGACCAAGTCAAGCCCAAAATCAGATGCTGTAGCAAGAGCTCTGTAAGTAGGGAGAATACCAAGCTGGTTTCCTTCGGGATCTATGACCCTTACCTCTTTTGCCCTTATATCCTGGTTAATATTTGTTTTATCAGTTTTATTCGGTTTTCCCGGTTGTTTGGATATAGCTATACCTACACCTCCTGAATTCATCTCTGTTCATATCAACGCACCCATTTATCAGTAATAAAGCAACATTTGAAGGCGGATGCAAACAATTATTTATTATCCAAGTCGGAAAAAATATATTACAACTTCAGGAAATGCAAGAAAAAAATATATCATTTAATTTTGCGACCTTGTATCATAATAGGATTCTGCTTCAACAAACAGAACAGCAAAAACGATTATCATGGCTCCTGTGTATTGTCTTAATGTGAGAAGTTCAGCACCTATGAAATAACTGAAAAAAGCAGATGATACAGGCTCCATGCTGAATATTATGGCGGCTTTTGTCGGAGTAGTGCATTTCTGGAGTCCCGTTTGTATTAGAAAAGCCACAACCGTGGCAAGTATACCGGTTAAAAAAATGGCAAATACAAGCTGGTTACTATAAGTATAAGAAAAACTGTTCTTTTCAAACAAAACAGATGATAAAATCGAACAAATCAAAACAACAAGTATCTGTACAGCTGTAAGAAGAAAGATATCATTTCTTCGCGAATAAAAATCTGTAAAAACTATATGAAAAGATGCAAAAACTGCATTTACAAGAACCAGAACTTCTCCTCTTGATAATACGATTCTGCCGTTCAATGTTATAAGCGCCAGACCGGAAAAGGCTAATAAAACACCTATAACAGCATAAGAGCGGGGTTTTTTTTAAGAATTATCAGAGAAAGAACCGGGACGAAAACAACATAAAGTCCTGTAATAAAGGCAGTAACTGAAGCCTGAGTATATTTGAGCCCTACGGTCTGAAATGCATAAGTCAAAAAGAGAACAGATCCGAGTATAGTACCATCAAGAATAGTTTGAAAAGTTATATGTTTGATTCTTGGGAAGCAGATAATTAATAACTCAACTTTCGGGTTTAAGGTTTTATAATAATCAAATTGTTCTTTGACAAACCAATACACTCCCAGGCTGTTTCTACTATTGCATCAAAAAAGGCGGCAGCCGTTTTCTCGCAAAAAGTACCGAGTTTTCGCAACTGATCAGCGGCCAGTGTTAAAATCCGGTAGAGCGCCTCGATAAACGATATGTCTTTAACCTCATCGCAACAGGCGTAAAACAAATCGCCAAAAGTTCGATCATCCGTTTGGATCCGGCACTGATAGGCCAGGAACATGTAGCGCATAAACACAATGGTTGTGTGGGCGATCAACGCATCAAAGTCGCGG
>JAHJQU010000055.1 GCA_018819005.1 Pseudomonadota bacterium
ACCGGTATTGGAATCCCTGACACAATTCTCGACAAGATATTCGAACCCTTTTTCACAACAAAGGAGGTCGGGAAAGGAACCGGGCTGGGACTGTCGATCAGTTACGGAATCATAAAGGAGTGCGGCGGAAACATCACTGCCAAATCCGAGTCTGGAAAAGGAGCGTGTTTTATAATGCAGTTTCCGGTGGCAGCAGAATGAGCCGTCGTTCAAAAAATAACCGTAACATTTAAATGCCGTGAACGGCATAAGGAGCCGTAACGAAATGCTCAGATATATAATGGTTATTTCGTAACGGCTCCTAAAAAGAGAGGTTATATGGTTTTGGATTTCGAAGTTATGAAATATCCCGGGTCCGGAAAATTAAACAAAACGATTCTGCTGGTAGATGATGAGGCGGATATCCGTGATATTCTGGGGATAACCCTGTCTGATTTCGGCTATCAGGTAATCGCCGCGGATAACGGCGAAAAAGCCTTTCGTATCTTTTGCGAACTGAATCCGCCTATTGTACTTACGGACATTAAGATGCCCGGCATGGACGGAATTACCCTTCTCCAGAAGATCAAATCACAGGGTTCCGAAGCGGAAGTCATCATGATTACAGGTCCGGTGACATGGATCTCGCTATCAGAAGCCTCAAATACGAAGCATCCGGATTTATCACGAAGCCTATCAATGTAGATTCGCTGGAAGTGGCATTGAAAAGAGCCTGCGATAAAATTCACATGCGAAAAAAATTAAGGGAATATACCGAAAATCTCGAGCGCCTTATCAAGGAAAAATCCGAGCTTCAAAGTCATTTATCTTCTCTTGGTCTTATGATCGGATCCGTCTCACATGGCATAAAAGGGCTGCTTACGGGCCTGGATGGCGGCATGTATCAGGTGGAATCCGGTTTTTCAAAAGAAAATTCGCTACAGATAGAAGAGGGCTGGAACATTGTCAAACTGATGGTTGAACGGATAAGAAAAATGGTTCTGGACATTCTTTACTATGCGAAGGAAAGAAATCTTAACTGGGAGAATGTTGATGTCCTGAGTTTTGCTGAGGAAGTGGCTATGGTCGTGGAGCGAAATATATCTTCCGGAAACATTGAATTTATCAGGGATTTTGACGCTTCAGCCGGAAAATTTGAGATCGACTCAGGATGTATTCATTCGGCTCTGATTAATATCCTCGAAAATGCCGTAGATGCCTGTATCAGGGATAAATCAAAGGAAAGACACCAGATCATTTTTAAGGTAGCCTCGGATGAGAAAAATATTAATTTTGAAGTATGCGATAACGGAACCGGGATGGACATGGAAACCCGTGAAAAACTATTCACTTTGTTCTTTTCAACAAAAGGAACAAGGGGAACAGGATTGGGCCTTTTTATCTCAAACAAAATAATACAGCAGCATGGAGGTTCGATCAAAGTATCATCTTTACCTGGTCAGGGGTCAAAATTTACAATAAGTATTCCGAAAAAAACATCCGAATTTCTGAAAGAGAGATCTGAAACCGAACCTCAAAAGCCTGTTAAGTGAGAATATCCGGATTTTTTACAGGTTTTTTCCGGTGAGTTTTAAAAGAACGTTCGGATCATTGACGCTCTTTTTCCTGCGGCCTGCAAAAGCTGTCTCCCTATTTCAATTTCAAATAAATCCCGGCCAAGAAGATGAAGGACGGCCTCGCCGCCTTCTGTTCCCGCAAGAGCCGGATGATTGCTTCTCAAATGGTTAAAATCCGAATACTCCAGAAAATTCCTGAGTCCTTCGATTTTTTCTTCCAGTTCGGGCCGTTTTGAATCAGGAGCCTTGAAATATTGCGTAAGGCTCTTTTCATATATACGCTTAGCTTCGGTTTCGATACAGTGTTTGGATAAATCAAGGAGTATCTTCATAGCTGATACCTTCATCGCGCATTATAGGCTTTCTTCCACTGGGCACGGCGAAGTTCCAGAAGATTGGAAAGCGCCAGATAAAGAGCTCCCACTGCCAGTTCAGCACAATGAAAATGATCTCCGGGAAGAGTTTCGAGATGTCCGGCAACCGCCTCCGGTGTAATTTCCCATGCCTAGTCAATCGTTTTATTTTCGGCCATGAAGACAATAGTATTGGCGCATGCAGCAGTATTCATGCATCCGTTTATATAATAAGAAGCCTTTTCTATGATGTTATCACAGGCTATGAGATAAATTTCAACGGTATCTCCGCAATCGCCGGTTTTTTTACCATAACCGTCAGGGTGTTTGATAATCTCCTGTTTATCTGTCCGAAATGCCATTTCGAGGTATTTGAGAGAATGGCTTTGCCAGAAATCAGATCCTCCTTCATTCATTTCACAAGCCTGGAAACGGGGGTTTCACGACAAAGATGTCAAAGCATTCAGCAGTTGTTCAGCATCCTTCACGTCGGGACAGGGCGGCAGTTGGGCCATTATCCCAAGGCCTTCCGAGGCTTCATGGAACTCTTCAGGCGAAAGACCGCTCACAAGGGCAAGATTGGCCATAGCGTTTACCCGGATCATATCTTTGGCAATATCCAGGCCCGGTTGCCCATCTACTTTCTCATCAATTATGATCAGGTCGATCCCGGCTGCGGCAGCATGGGCGGCTGTTACGGAATCCGCCCATATAATTTCATTTGCGTTATTATCGCTCAATCCCTCCGCCAGCCTGGAAAGATTACCGGCCTGCCGGGTAATAATCAGAAATTTTTTCATAATCTACCCCTAACCCGGCATAGCCGGAACAAAAGCAATAAGATGCTATACTCTCATACGAGACAGCATTCTTTCACTCTCAATGCGCACCACCTCCGCATGTATGTTCATTAGAAAATTGCGGAAGTTTACCATCAATCAGCGCCTGCACGGCTTTTTCAACGGTCTGAAAGTCTCCGCCGAAATAGACCTCAATGCCGACCTGATTGAATCCCATGAGAGGTCGAAACCCCATGCCTCCGGCAATCAGCTTACTTGCGCCTTTTCCTGCCAGATGCTCTACTGGCGCCATACATCCGCCCTGTTGATGAGGAATATTTGGGATCAGATCAACGCTTTTTATTTCGTTATTTTCCACGGTAACCATAGTGTAGAGATCACAGTGACCAAAATGTGCACCCAAGGGCGCGTCAAGCCCACCAGGTGCTGAGGAAGGAACAGCTATTAATGTATTCAATTTGTTCTCCTTTCAAAAACTATTAGTTTAATTTGTTATTATATCATCATGGCTAAAACGAGATTGCTTCCCGTCTTTTCCACCGGTGTTGGACATTTTCATGCACTATGTCCCATTCTGTTGGGCGCTGTTGCCATATTAACCTCACCGGCTTTAAATTTTTCAATTGCCTGTCGCACCGTAATATTTTCCAGGTTCTGTCCTATGTCAATCCCGGCTGCAGAAAGCGACTGAAATGCTTTTGGGCCGACATATCCGGTCAGAACTACTTTTACGCCGGACCTGAAAACATTTTCAGCCGCCTGAATACCAGCCCCCTGGGACATGGCCTGAGACGATCCGTTATCAACATAGCTGAAATCAAGGGTATCCGGATCAACTATTAAAAATCCGGCAGCACGGCCAAACCTTGGATCAATATTGGAATCCAGACTGGGTTCCTCGCAGCTTACAGCAATTTTTCCCATAATACACTCCTTTATCTGTTTTAAATTTAATTAAGCCGCAGATTTTCGCCGATCCCGCAGATAACCAGTAACTACTCATGTAGGAGGAAATTATGCGCAACGCTAACATCCTACAGACTACAGCCTAACTGCCTGTGCTGTCACTAAAATCTCTAAAATCTGCGTTCATCCGCGGCCAAAAAGGCAATTCCCATACTATCAAATTTTTTTCATCATCCAAGGCACTGTTCATCATTTGCGTACAGAGACATCCTCAGGCGGCAAAGATCAGCTTTGTCAAATGCGTTCAGCTCTGTCTTCTTCACAATGTCTATCTCCTTTCTTTCATTAAGATTTTTAATATTGAGCGCCTAACCTTGATGCCCTGTTTCACCTCATCTTCCGGGGGTCACACGATTTTCCCACACCATATCTCAAGACCTTTTACCAGATTTTCCCATATGACTTTGACCGCCTTGGATCCCTCAGAACGATCGTCGAATTCAAAAATCGTTTTGCCCTGAACCATTGCCTTCGTGAATACGGGATCAAAAGGAATCCGGCCCATTACGGTTACATTTCTTTCCCTTGCAAAAACCTCGATGGCATGTCCCATATCAGGGTTAAGGTCAAACTTGTTGATACAGACCATGGCAGGTATCTTGAAGAAGGCGGCCAGTTCGACAACCCGCTCCATGTCGTGCCTCCCCGAAACCGTGGGTTCGGCCACTATGAGTGTTGCCGTGGCCCCGCCAAGGGAAGCAATCACCGGGCAACCGATCCCCGGAGGGCCATCCGTTAAAAGCAGTTCCAGGTTTTCCTTTTCGGCAAGCTTTTTGCCTTCCTTCCTGATAAGGGTTACAAGCTTACCCGAATTTTCTTCGGCTATGCCAAGCCGCGCATGGGCCATGGGACCGAAACGGGTCTCAGAAAGATACCACTCTCCACAGTTTTTCAGGGGAAACTCGATTGCCTTTTCAGGACAAAAGTAATAGCAAACCCCGCATCCTTCACATACAATTGGATCTACAATAAAATCTTCGCTGATGGCATTCCACCTGCACAATTCACGGCACAGGCCGCATTGTGTGCACATATCCTGGTTAATCGTGGCTGTATGACCGGACTCAAAATCATGGCACTCCTTAATCCGGGGGTCCATAATGAGATGAAGGTCTGCTGCGTCAACATCTGCGTCACAGAGCGCCTTACGCTTTGCCAGAGAAGCGAAAGCGGCAAGCAGGCTCGTTTTACCTGTTCCACCCTTTCCGCTTATAACGACCAGTTCTTTCATGAAACTTTTCCTTCCCTTTTCTTTCATGTACAGGCACGTTTATGATCTTCAATGATTTTTATGAAAACTCATTTCTTCAATCTGATGGTGCAACTCCAGGAATTTCTCCTTCCACTCGGGCATTACGTCCACGATCATCTCTCCCCTGGAGTAGGCCTCTGCAATTTTCCTGTCAAAGGGAATCTCCATCAAAATAGGTAGATTTTCCTTTTCCGCATAGATATTAACCTTATCATCCCCCATGTCTGAACGGTTGATAATCAAACCGCATGGAATATTAAGGATGTTCACGGCCCCCACAGCAAGCTTAAGATCATGCAGACCAAAAGGAGTAGGCTCGGTCACCAAAAGAACGAAGTCCGTCCCTTTCATGGAAGTGATGACCGGACACGACGTCCCGGGCGGAGCATCAATAATGGTCAACGCTTCAGGCCGGGCATATTCCCTCACTTTTCTGATCAGAGGGGGAGACATGGCCTCGCCGACCCTTAATTTCCCATGGACAAATTCCAGTCCGTTCTTGCTGCCCCGTTCAATTACACCAAGTTCACGACCCGTCTCGGTGATGGCCTTTTCAGGACAAACCTCCATGCATCCTCCGCAACTGTGGCACATTTCAGGGAAGGACAGCACGGTTTCACCAATTACCACAATGGCCTTGACTGGCATATTTCCCCGCATTTTCCGCATAGGCTGCATTTCTCCATATCCACCTCTGGGACAGGAGTGGTGATGGTTTTAACCTCGTTAATCACCGGGTGTATGAAGAGATGGGCGTTGGGTTCTTCCACATCGCAGTCCAGCAGCTGAACATCACCTCCAAGAGATACGGCCATGTTGGTGGCGACAGTCGTCTTTCCTGTGCCGCCTTTTCCGCTCGCTATGCTGATAATCATCATTTACTCCTTGTTCATATTATGGAAACAGGGCAAAACCATCAGAATCCTTTTGTGTCTACTGAGAGCTTTTTTCCGGTTTGGAATTCCTATTCGGGCTTGGGAACAGGCGCGGTTATTCCGCTGCAGTTTCGATCTCGGAAAGGCGCTTCTTTATAAAGTCCAACTCCGACTGCATGGCCTTAACCTGACTCTTTAGCGTCTGCTTATCAAGGTCGGGATCGGTATCCTGATATGATGCGGCGTAACCTCCAAAGCGCATCCAGCCCGGTAATCCTGTAGCTTGAAACATGTGCCGAAATCCACGACCGGCATTGCGACCTCTGAATTCACGGCCTCTGCCATAACCGACACCAAAACCGCGTCCTGCCGGTGAATTTGCATATCCCGGCGTTCCAAACCCTGCGCATAAACCTGCTGCGCGTCCAGTCATTGAACCCGTTCCCATAGGTCCGGTCCCCCTTCCTCCTGGCATGGCAATATCCTCCTTTCGTTTTTCATTATTCTCTTGTCATCGCGGTACCGCACTTCGGACACTGCTTCTGCAGGCACGGCACTCCGCGTTCATGAGGTTCACGATTTCCGCATTTCGGACACAGGCAGTTGCCTGTTGCGCCTCCCGCAAGTGGTCCGCCTAAGCGTCCCTGACCCCGTTCGCCCTTACCCTGGCCCTGTCCGCCTTGCCTCTTTCCCCCGCCTTTTCTTCCATTCATCATCTCTTTCTCCTTTTTAATATACGGCATTTCAGATGACTGGGTATAGCGCCTGCAACAACCGGGCATGGCAAACTTAACGCTCTCAAGATTGCCGTCAAGCCAGGCATTAATAACCTTGCGCAGATCACCTGCCACGAAGGGAATTACACGGATTCCGGAAGCAATAACCATTGCGTGCAGCGGCCTGGAAATAGCACCGCAGACCAAAGTGCTGACGTCAAGATCAACCATGCGAAACACCTTCTTAACCGACAGGTCGTTTGTTATAATCTCCTCCGTTTCGGCAACTATTCGTCCCGACTCAGTCTCTACGACATGAATCTGACGGGCACTGTCGAAGACAGGCGCGATCCGGTTATCCCAGTATGCAAATGCAGTTTTCATAATCTGAGCTCCTGTTCATCGTTCATACATAGAAGCAGAGCAAGCTCCGTGCCAAACGACAATGCGCATCACATAATATATTCAAACAATTTGAATTACAGGAGATAAAGTGATTTATAAGGAGGTAGTGGCAAGTTATAGAGAAGCGTATATGCTGCTATAGCCCATTTTAACAGATGCGTTGCTGCTACTGTTCATTGTTTCCGGCGTGAACGGCCGTCTTTCCTTGGGAGGGAGATCCCCAGTTTCTTCATTCTGCGGAAAAGGGTAGTCTTGTGAACGCCGAGTTCCCTGGCTGCGGCCAGGCGATTATAATCGTTTCGCTCCAAGGCTGCGTGGATGGACTGGGTGTCGAGAAGGTCATGCGCGGAACGAACATCGGAACCAACACCTGCCGATTTGCAATGTGCTGTCAGCTCTTCCGGAAGGTGCCCGATACTGATAAGACCTCCGCTGCACATGATAAAGGATCTCTCAATTACATTTTCAAGTTCTCGCACATTACCGGGCCAGTGGTGAGCCATAAGCAGGGAAATCGCCTCTGCTTCAATCCCCTCGATGGCTTTGCCCTGCAAACGATTGAACCGCTCAATAAACTGCTCCACCAGGAGAGGGATATCCTCCTTTCTCCGGCGAAGCGGCGGCAGCTCAACACGTACCACGTTCACCCGGTAGTACAGATCCTCCCTGAAAGCGCCCTTGCGGGTTTGTTCGATCAGATCCTTGTTGGTTGCGACTATAATACGAGCGTCCGTCGTTTCAGAACGGGTTGCGCCCAGCAGCTCGTAAGTCTTTTCCTGCAGAACACGCAGCAGTCCAACTTGGAGTGCCGGGCTAATCTCGCCGATTTCGTCTAGAAAAAGAGTTCCGCTCCTGGCCAGAGAAAAACGGCCGGGCTTGTCTTTATTAGCACCTGTAAAGGCACCGGCTTTGTATCCGAACAACTCCGATTCAAGGAGCGTATCAGGCAGAGCGCTGCAATTTACGGCAATAAACGGGCCAAGGCATACCGGGCTCAGTTCATGACTGGTCCGCGCCACCAGTTCCTTGCCTGTTCCTGTCTCGCCCAGAATCAGAACCGTGCTTGGGCTGGCCGCGATGGCAGGCAGAACCTCGAATACTTTCTGCATGAGTGGACTTCGGCTCACAAGATCGCCGACCATGTATTTTCCCTTCAATTCGCGGCGCAATGCCTCGACATCGCTCAGGTCTCTAAATGTTTCTGCCCCCCCTATCACGATGCCTTCAGAGTTTTTCAGCACGGCCGTGGATACACTTATGGGAATACGGTTACCGTCGGCGTCGATGATATATCCGGACTTGCCGATAACGGGTTTGCCTGTCTTCAGCGTTTGCTGAAGCGCGCAATCGGCCCCGCACATGCTGGAACGGAACACTTCCGAGCAGCGCCGTCCGATCGCTTCCTTGCGCGATACGCCGGTTATCTCCTCCGCCGCACGGTTAAAAGAGGAGATACACCAGTCCATGTCCACGGTGAAAACACCGTCAGATATGCTCTCAAGGATAGCCTCTGTCGGAGAGAGGAGAGAGGGTTCTTTCTTTTTCCTGCGACTTCTCATCCCGTTGGCCTATGGCTGTTTTACTCTGTTTTTATTCGATTGTAATAAAATATTTAAGTTCTTTTTCAGCCTGATCCTTACCGAAGCTGCATGAGCACCCAGTCCTTCCGTTTCGGCAAGGCGGATGATATCCTTTGCTTCCCTGAAGAAGGCATCCTTTGAATAACTTATCAGGCTTGTTTTCTTTATAAAATTATCGACTGAAAGAGCCGAAGAAAATCTTGCCGTTCCCGCGGTGGGAAGTACGTGATTCGGCCCGGCAATATAATCTCCTACCGGTTCCGGCGTGTAATTTCCGAGAAATACAGCTCCCGCATTCCTGATCTTCCCGATATATTCAAAGGGATCCTTTACCTGAAGTTCAAGATGCTCGGGGGCTATCCTGTTTGAAAGCTCTATTGCAGCCAAAATATCCGGCACAACCATGATAGCTCCGTATTTTGAAAGAGATTTTTCGGCAATATCTTTTCGTTCCAGTTTTTCAATCTGAGCTTCAACAGCCATGTTCACAGCATTAGCGGTTTCAATCGAATCG
>JAHJQU010000369.1 GCA_018819005.1 Pseudomonadota bacterium
GACAACTCTTTTCTGCCGAGCAGATTTCCTGCAAAACATCGTCTATCGAATCCTTTATGGTAATAAGCTCAAGGGCCTGCCGTCTTTTGGGGTTGAATGTTGAGCCTGTTCCGCTTGTCCAGTGAGAAATAATTTTCCGAGTAAGTTCCTTCTGGTCCGCAAGCGGAGTAACAACATAAAGCTGTTTTACCCCGTATGTCTTTGCCGCCCTTGCCATGTCGTGCAGATCAAGGTTTGTTACGGCAGATGTTATAATGTCACCGGATTTATTAATTACCGGATAATGTACCAGGGCCACGTAAAGATTGGGTTTGAATAATTTTTTCAATATCGCGGCACCATTTTTTCAGTATTTCAATTTCCTGTTTTGAAAAGGGCCTGTTTTCCAGAAGATCCGGCCTTTTCAGAAAAGTGCGTATCAGTGATGCCTCAAGCCTCCAGCTTTCAATATCTTTGTGGTTGCCGGAGAGCAGCACATCAGGAACTTTTGATCCTTCAAAGTCTCTTGGCCTTGTGTAATGGCCGAAATCAAGCAGGCTGCCGGAAAACGAATCCTGCAAGGCCGAGTCGGCGCTTCCCAGTACTCCCGGAATCAGCCTTGTAACTGCTTCAATGACGACCATTGCGCCAATCTCTCCGCCGGTCAGAACATAATCGCCTATCGATATTTCTTCATCGATAAAAGAATTGCTTATACGTTCATCGATGCCTTCATATCTTCCGCAAACAAGAATCAGCCCTTCCGATTTGGCGAAATCCCCGGCTGTTTTTTGATCAAAAACACGCCCCTGGGGGCTTAACAGAACTGTCTTTGAAACAGGCGCAATCTCTTTTGCTGCCTGTATGGCCTTTGCCAGAGGCTCAGGCTTCATAACCATTCCGCAACCGCCTCCAAAAGGCCTGTCGTCTGTTGTTTTATGCCTGCCTTCGGCGAAATCCCTTATATTTATTGTCGAAGCAGAAATGTGCTTTTCAGCTATCGCTTTACTGATTATTCCATACGCCCAGAAAGAATTAAACATTTCCGGGAAAATGGTGAGAGCAACAAATTTCATCCGGGAGCCGTTACAAGCCTTCAGGTAAATTAACTTTCATTCTTTTTTGATCAAGATCAATTTTTAAAACCACAGATTCCATTGCCGGAACCAGAATTTCACTTTTACCATCTTTTACAACATACACGTCGTTGCTGCCTGTCTGAATTATAGATTCAACCCGGCCTAAAAAATTACCATCTTCAGTATAAACGGACAGACCAATAATATCTTCCCAATAATAAGTGTTTTCCTCAAGTTCGGGCAATCCCGCCTTTTCAATAAGAAGTTCGCATCCTTTTAAATTATCGGCAAGACTGCGTGAGTCTATTCCTTCAAGCATCAGAAGAACAAAACGTGAATGAGGCGCGGACCATTTAACCTTGTAACACTTCTCCGGGGAATCACCGGGATTTTTAACCAGAATCATATTGCCCGGATTAAAAACAGACAATGACTCCGCATAGGAATAAACTTTTATGGCGCCTTCAACACCATGTGCATTAACAATCTTTCCGATTGAAATATAAAGCGCCTTGCTCACCGGTTCATTCTGAGACCTTTGCATAACATCCCCTTTTGCCCGATTACTGCGTCAGGCTCAAATTTCGGCACGCAGTGAAGCTTTAGCGCTATCCTCGAAATACTCAATGTATTCCTGCGGTTAAAATTCTCGCCTTCCTTGTACTTGGACAAATTTGAATGTTCTTCAAAGGTCTCATTCGATAATTTCCAGGACAGTGCGTTTTTTTATCTTGGCAGAAGCCGCACTTAGAATTGTCCGCATTGCCCGGGCAGTTCGACCCTGTTTTCCGATGACTTTACCCAGATCCTCTTTAGCCACTTTAAGCTCTAAAACAGAGGTCTGGTTTCCCTCTATCTCCGAAACTGTAACTTGTTCAGGATTGTCAACCAGGGCCTGGGCAATGTAATAGATCAGGTTTTTCATGGCTCCATCTCCTATGTATGCGGTTGAGGATAAGAGGGTATGCAATAATCACTACTGCGATATATTACTTTAGAAACCTTCTTTTTTCAAAAGATTTTTTACTGTAACTGTAGGCTTGGCTCCCTGATCAATCCAATATTTTATGCGTTCGCCTTTAAGTGCAACTTTAGCGGGATCCGTAAGCGGATTATATGTGCCAACTGTCTCCAAAAATCTCCCATCCCTTGGGCTTTCCGAATCGGCAATAACAATTCTGTAAAAGGGGGTTTTCTTTGCCCCGTGCCTTGCCAATCTTATTTTAACTGCCATCTTGTTTCTCCTTTAAAATGGAAGCGTGCCGCGACCGAGGCCGCGTATGCCTCCTTTATTAATTTTTTTCATTAATTTCATAGCGTGGGCATAATTTTTCAGAAGCCTGTTAATATCCTGTACGCTAGTTCCACTCCCCAAGGCAATCCTTTTTCTACGGCTTCCGTTAATGATAATAAATTGCCTCCGTTCGTGCGGGGTCATGGAGTTTATTATAGCCTCTATTTTAACCAGCTCTTTTTCATCTACTTCAAGGTTTTTCAACTGTTTATTTTTACTAAATCCGGGGATCATGCCAAGAAGGTCGGTAAGAGATCCCATTTTACGTATCTGAACCATCTGGTCTCGAAAATCTTCAAGCGTGAACTGGTTTTTTCTAAGCTTTTTTTCAATATCAACGGCATGTTTCTCATCGACAACAGACTGAGCCTTTTCAATGAAGGTGAGGACGTCCCCCATTCCGAGTATTCTCGAAGACATCCTTTCAGGATGAAATTGCTCAAGAGCGCTGAGTTTTTCACCAACGCCTATAAATTTTATAGGTTTGTTGGTTATTGCCTTTATGGATAAAGCTGCCCCGCCGCGGGCATCACCATCCATCTTTGTAAGAATTACACCGCCTATATCAAGAGCGTCATCGAAAGACTTTGCAATGTTAACGGCATCCTGACCTGTCATCGCATCAGCCACCAGGATGATATCGGATGGTTTTACCGAAGCCTTTATCCGGATGAGCTCCGCCATCAACTCTTCGTTAATATGCAGGCGTCCTGCGGTATCGAGAATAAGAGTGTCACATCCTGCTTTCTGGGCGGCAGTCCTGGCCTCGATACATATATTGACCGGGTCCATTTCAACTGTTGATTGAAAAGCAGGGACACCTATCTGTACCGCAAGCTTTTTCAGCTGGTCTATTGCAGCAGGCCTGTAAACATCTGCCGGAACAAGGTATGGCCTTCTGCCTTTTTGTTTCAAGAAAACCGAAAGTTTTCCGGCAGTTGTTGTTTTACCTGACCCTTGCAGACCAACAAGCATTACAGATGCAGGCAGCGGGCCTGACAGGTTAATATCCTGATGATGAGAACCCATAAGCAGGGTAAGCTCATCGTTTACGATTTTTACCACCTGCTGGCCGGGTGTCAGGCTGGCCATAACTTCCTGCCCTAAAGCCCGCTCTTTAATATCGGCAATAAGCTTCTTTGCAACTTTATAATGGACGTCAGCTTCAAGAAGGGCCATTCTTATCTCTTTTAAGCCCTCTTCAATATTCTTTTCTGTCAGCTTGCCGTGCCCTTTAAGCTGCTTGAATATATTATTCAGCTTGTCACTTAAATTTTCAAACATAAAGACACCGTCTATGTAATTTAAAATCTTGAAATTAAATTTTAAATGGTGTTATGTCAAGAATATTCTACTATTTTGCTTGTAATTGGCAATTACGGAGAGATCTGAATCAGGTTTTTTACTCAAAGGTTTATAATCATAATGTTAGGATCATCTCCAAAATAATTGGTTATTCAATGAGGATTCAAGGGGCCGAGGGCTCAAGCTTTTCACTTGACCCCTTGAATCCTCGAACTCTTTAATGATATAAGAATGATAAATCAACAAGTTAAAACAAATCTGATTGAACTTACAAAAGATGAGCTTGCGCTCTGGCTGACGGAAAAAAGGATTGAAGCCTACCGGGCTGATCAGATCTTAAAATGGGTTTATTTAAGGCAGGCCGATACTTTTGATGATATGACAGATCTGGGGCTTGAAATAAGGAGACTCGTTTCACAAAACTTCTCAATAAACCGCCTTGAGAAAAAGAAAATTGAGACATCAAGAGACGGCTCTAAAAAATATCTTTTCGGGCTGACAGACGGAAATTACATTGAAAGTGTTCTTATTCCTGAAAAAGACCACTATACTCTTTGTATATCAAGCCAGGTGGGATGCGCCCAGGGCTGCAAGTTTTGCCTGACCTCAACAGGTGGTTTTGTCCGAAATCTCACAAAAAGTGAAATTATATCCCAGGTTCGGGATATTCAAAAAGATCTTGAAGATCCCCTGCGCCTGACCAATATAGTTCTGATGGGAATGGGCGAGCCTCTTGCCAACTATAAAAATGTTGTAGGCGCAATAGAGACAATTACTTCCGGCGATTCGGGCCTTGCTTTTTCAACACGCAGGGTTACTTTGTCAACGGCGGGTCTTGTCCCCTTTCTTGACAATCTCGGGAGGGATACTATGGTGAATCTTGCCATATCTCTCAACGCGACAGAGAACAAAACAAGGGATATCCTGATGCCTATAAAC
>JAHJQU010000370.1 GCA_018819005.1 Pseudomonadota bacterium
CAGGGAAACCGGCAGCAGGAAAAAAGGGCGTTCGCCTGAGAAGGCCGCTGAACTTATTGAGTACGACAATACTATCAGGGAGCTTGTTGTAAAAAAAGGCAATTTGGATTCCGATCTTCTTGATTTCCTCTTCGGCAGGCCGCTGTCTGTTACCTTGAAAACGCTTACTAAAACTTAAACCGGTTTTCCCTGAATAACCTCAGGCACGCATCAACAACTTCATCATCATACAAGATGCCCCTGTTTCTTGATATCTGCTCAAGCGATTTTTCTATTCCAAGGGAAGGTCTGTAAGGCCTGTAGGATGCCATTGCCTCAACAACATCCGCGACATTAATAATTCTTGCCTCAATAAGAATGTCCGGTCTTTTAAGTTTTCTGGGATATCCTGAACCGTTCATTCTTTCATGGTGCTGAAGTACAATATCCGCAACAGGCCAGGGGAAATCTATATTTTTTAATATATCATATCCGACTTCGGGATGGGTTTTGACCAATTGAAATTCAAGGTCATTGATTTTTGAAGGCTTGCTCAGGATTTCTGCAGGTACCGCCAGCTTGCCTATGTCGTGGATAAGGCCTGCCATTCGTATTCCGGCAACAACGTTTTCAGCCAATCCCATTTCCTGCCCAATGGAGATTGCAAGGTCGGTCACTCGTCTCTGATGGCCGGCAGTATAAGGATCTCGTACCTCGGTGGCTATAGTAAGAGTTTGAATAGCCCCTTCAAGTGCCATCCGTAACATTGCTATAGTTTTTTCAAGCCCGGATATTTTATCTTCCAACTCCATGCCATCCTTTTTTGATGATAAGTTTAATGGGCTCGTAAGAAGCCGAAAACGGATTAATTTTTAATCAATATTTATGTCAAAGTAGCACAACTATAAATTATTGCAAGTTAATCAGGTATCTTGATATAATATATCATTAAAACGGAGAAAGCGCCATGAGCGAAATCAGAATTCTGAAAGGTCACATCCCCGGAGCTATAGGCCGGGTTACCGGACTTCACGGAACCTATTACAGCCGAAACTGGGACTTCGGCCTTTTTTTTGAGGCCAAGGTGGCTACCGAACTTTCCGAATTCTTAAGCCGCTTTGATAAGACCCGTGACGGATTCTGGGTTGCCGAAGATGATGGAAAGATGGCAGGGTCGGTGTCCATCGACGGAATCGAGGGTAAAACAAAAGGCGCCCGACTTCGCTGGTTTATAGTTGATCCGGAGTTTCATGGGCGAGGGATAGGAAGGATGCTGATGAAAGAAGCTGTTGAATTTTGCAAAACCGCAAACCACAGCCAGATATATCTTACGACTTTTACCGGACTTGATCCTGCCCGCCACCTCTATGAAGCCTTCGGATTCGTTCTGTGCGGAGAGTGGGAAGATGCCCACTGGGGAAAGCCTGTGATGGCGCAAAAATTTGAGCTTAATTTGACGGACTCCCCTCTTTCGGAATCAGATGTATAAGCCACAGCGTAATAAACGGTATGAACGCAATAATGGTTAAGACCGGCTTTATGGTGAAAACATCGCAGAGTTTTCCTGTTACCGGGGTAAGCACACCACCTGTTCCCCATGCAAGTCCCATCATGAGGCTCGAAGCCATCGATTTTCCTCCGGGGGCAAGTTTCTGTGCCATTGTGACTCCGAGAGGGAGGGTTGCAAGGACAAAAAAACCGGCCAGCATCGCTCCGAGATAGACCCAGTTTCCCCGAAGATAGAGAAGAAGAAACATGCACGGCGGCGTTAGGATATGTGTGATATAAAAAACCGGTTTAAACCCCATCCTGTCAGCCATGTGTCCTGCTATGAGCCCGCTCACCGAGCCGGCTACGGTAAAGATTGCCACAATCGAACCGACCGATAAAAGCGAGTGCCCTTCCCAGCTGTATAAAATACCGGGAAGAAAGTCAAAAAAGACTGGCTCACAAAAGCCCTTAAAGCCATGATCATCCAAAGGAGAAGTATCGGTTTCCATACCGGCCCGAAAATCTCTTTTATTGAACCGATAAGACCAAGTCCTCTGAGTCCTTCCCCTACAGGCATAGGAACGGCTTTATACAGGTAATACATCATTGCCAGTCCAAAAACGACTGTATAAGGCGTTGCTTCAAGGCCGTATCCTGCCACAAGCCATGTGATAAAAAGCGGCCCCACTCCGAATGCAAAGGTTCCGCCCATGTTGAATACCGACATGGAAAAGGCTAAATTGCGTCCTGAATACGATGAAATCATGCCGGCAGTGGTGGGGTGAAAAATGGATGAGCCTATTGAACTGGCCGATACAAGCAGAAGTAGCATGGCATATGAAGGCGCAATTCCAACAAGTGATGTTGAAATGATGACGATCAAAGGCCCACCAAGTACAAAAGCCCGCGTTTTATATCGGTCGGCAAAATATCCTATCGGAGGCTGCACAACAAAGGCAAGAAAGCGGCTTATTCCGGCAATGAAGCCTGCCTGTGTGAGTGTAAGGGAGTATTTCTGAATCAGAACCGGAAGCAGGGGGCTTATGAATGAATGGTAAAAATCGCCTGTGAAATGGACGAGCGTCAAAGCCAGAATAATTTTCAAGTTCGTATTTTTCTTAAATAAAGCCATTGTTTAATCAGCGGGTCCTTTCTCTCGGCCTCTCCGGTTCGTTATTCCCGCGAAAGCAGCCTGCGGTCCGCCTTTGGAGGGGAATATATCCCTTTGTTGACTCAACATTACCTTTTATATATAGACAATTGAAGACTTAACAGCCAATTTTTATTGTGCCATATTTATTTACGGCATGCTTATCGTATGTGTATGAAATAAACAACATGATCGAATACAAAAATATACATTATAAATATCCGGGGGCACAAAATCCGGTTTTCAACAATCTGAGCTGCCGGGTCGGTGAGCCGGGGTTTCACGCGTTGTTCGGCCAGTCGGGAGTCGGAAAGTCAACCTTTGCCCGTATGATTGCGGGCCAGTTAAACGGATTTGCCGGCGAAATAGAAGGCAGGGAGCCGATAAAAGTTTATTATTCCTATAATCTTGAGAGGCTTCCGGGATGGTCGGGCGTCGGTGAACATATCGATAAGGTTACACCCGAAGCGAATAAAAGCAGAATCAATGAAATTGTTGAATCTTTCGGGCTTTCAGCCTGCATTGGTTCAGGCTTTTCGAGGCTTTCTCTCGGGCAGCAGAACAGGGTAAACCTTGCAAGATACCTCTTGCAGGAATTTGATCTCTTGATTATGGACGAAAGTTTTGCCAATGTAGATGAGGCCACACGGGAGCAGATTATCTTTAAAATAAAGGAGATGTTTCCGGAAAAGAGCTTTCTTTATATCTCCCACAGTGTTGCGGAAGTTTCCAGGTTCTGCAGTAATATTCTTGTGTTAAGAAGTTTTCTCAAAATGCCGCAAGCCCTCACGATAAATGGACAGGATGATGTAAGGGGAAAACAGGTTGTGAAAAAGGATCTTGAAGAGACTATGCTGGAGATTGTAAATGCTTCATAAGCGGCTATACCAGTTTGTTCTTGTCTATTTTATCGGGCTCGCCTTTTTATTGACGGTAAAAGGAGTTTTTAATCTTTCCGACTATGTTATTCCAAGCCCTCCTGATATTTACAACACCGCGCGCAGGGTTTTTATGAGATACCTTTTCGATGTGTTAAATACGCTTTCGGTAGCGATTGTAGGCCATATACTTTCCATTGCGATGGCAACCGTTGTCGGAATAATCGGACGCCTGTCGAACTGGATGGGCTCGCTTATAAGGACCGCGGCTTTTAACATACAGGCATATCCGATTGTTGCCGTGGCTCCCATGATTTTTATCCTCCTTGGAGACGGGCTTTCCTCGAGGCTTCTTATAGCGGCAATGATATGCTATTTCCCGCTCCTTCTGTCTTTTATAGGAATCCTTTCGGAACCGATAACCGATATAGAGCATTTTTACGTGTATTCGGGAAGGATGAGGTGGCAGCTCGAGGTAAAGATAAGGGCCTTCGAAAACATGAACAAACTGATTACGGTTGTTGCCGGAAGCGCGACCCTCGCGATGGTTGGAACAATCGTCTCTGAGTTTATAGGCGCCAGCGCC
>JAHJQU010000371.1 GCA_018819005.1 Pseudomonadota bacterium
ACCAAATCCGTCTCCTGCTGAATTCCACCGTCGAAGCAATATACGGCGTCGATCTTAATGGGAACTGCACGTTCTGCAACAACGGGTGCCTCCGAATGCTCGGATATAAAAACCCTGACGAATTGGTCGGAAAGAACATGCACCGGCAAATTCATCACAAGCGCAAGGACGGAACGCCCTTCCCCGAGGAGGATTGCCGGATGATCCGGGCAATCCGAAAAGGAGAAGGTACCCACGCAGACGACGAAGTACTCTGGCGGGCCGATGGCACCTGTTTTCCCGCCGAATACTGGTCGTATCCGCAATACAGTGATGGCGCGATTGTAGGCGGAGTAGTAACTTTTCTGGACATTACCGAACGAAGACGTGCGGATGAAGAGATCAGGATGCTTGCGATAAGCGACGCACTGACGGAATTATACAATAGAAGAGGTTTTATTTCTCTTGCCGAACAGCAGATAAAAAGGGCAAACAGAACAAATAAAACCCTCGCGCTTTTTTTTATAGACATTGACGGCTTGAAAATTGTTAACGATACCAAGGGGCATGAAGAAGGCGACAGGCTACTGATCAATGCGGCAAATATTTTAAAGCAGACATTCAGAGAGTCCGACATCATTGCCCGCATCGGTGGAGATGAATTTGCCGTGCTTGCCGCCGTCAATGCCTCAGAAACTTCGGAAATCGTCCTGAGCCGTCTTACAGAACATATCAGAAGTCACAATGCTCTCCCTGACCAGAAGTATGAAATTTCCATGAGCATAGGAACGGCCATCTATGATCCGGCAACCCCCCGCTCTCTTGATGATTTGATGTCCCGGGCCGATGAATTGATGTATGAACAGAAAAAAGAAAAGGCCAACAGGAGAAACTAAGCATAGGCGGGTAAGGGGTATTCTCATATAAACTGAGTGAAGAAAGAAATGACATGTTAAGTTATAACGCAAGGAAAAAATCTGTTCGTATAGCAGGAGTCTTTTTATTAATTCTTATCCTTTCGGGTTTTGCCGGATGCGGTAAGCTTTTTGAACAGCCCGGTTTAAAAATACACAGTGTTCATATAAAAAAGATAAGAAACCTTGAAGCTTTCTTTCGGGTAGATATTGAAGTATACAATCCCAACCTGATATCTTTTGAAATAAAAAGCATTGAATGTGAAGTCGAAATGGATGGAAAACCTGTCGCTTCCGTAGCCTATGAAGTAAAGGCGCTCATTCCGTCACGCGGTACAGTCATAGTGCCCTTTGAAGTCCATTCAACCTCTTTTGACATAATTTCCAATCTTCTTAACATATTAAAATCAAACCGAAAAACCGAAAACAAAAAAATTGAATACAAAATAAACGGGAAAATAAATCTGAGCAGTCCCTTTTATGCGCCTTCATCTATTGCTTTTAATTCCGAAGGCGATTTACTCGAAAAACTGGGGCTTTCCAGGCAACAGTAAACATTGATGAAATCGTAGATAGTCGTTCTCACACAAAGATCACGGAGAGTACAAAGATAAATATAACGTGTGAAAAATTGATTTTGTGATTTTTGCGGCTTGGTGTGATATCTTGACTTAATATCATTACCCGAATATACTTGTTCATCCTTGTAAACCGGATTCCATTATTAACCCTTTAAGGAAAAAACATGCTGACAGTTAAAGATATAATGAAAACAGACGTAATCTCAGTTTCCCCTGAAACTGAAATTACCTATGCCACAAAACTCCTTCTTGAAAACCATATTAATGGTGTTCCGGTAATTGACAAAAACGAAAAACTCGTTGGGATTATCTGCCAGAGCGACGTAATTGCACAGCAGAAAAAACTTCCTATCCCATCTTTTTTTTCCTTTCTTGATGGTTTTATCCCTCTTTCTTCAATGAAAAACCTCGAAAAAGAGGTGAGGAAGATTTCAGCCGTCACCGTTTCTGAAGCCATGACTCCTAACCCGGTAACTATCCGACCAGATACATTGATTGAGGTAGTTGCCGCTCTGATGGTTGACAGCAATTACCACACGATTCCAGTTGTTGAAGGCGGAAAACTTGTTGGAATTGTCGGTAAAGAAGATATCTTAAGGACACTTGTTCCCAGAAACGGAGCTTGAAAACATGGTTCTTTTTTTTACCCGAACCCTTGACCCCTCGAATCCTTGAACCCTTTTAAATTATACAACACATTCAGGAAAAACTTGTATGAAACTTGGAATCACCGGACTGACCGGTTCCGGAAAATCAACAATATTTGAAGCTCTTACCCAGAATATACAGGATGAAGGGCTCAAGGTTGAAAACCGTATAGGAACAATAGAAGTACCCGACAGCCGTGTTGAGGTTCTGTCGGATATATACAAACCGGTAAAAACCATTTTCGCAAAAATAGAATATTATCTTCCCGCGATTCACACGCAGAAAAGCGACGCAAAGAAAGATCAGAATATCTGGACACCGGTCAGAGACTGTGATGCCTTGATACATGTTGTAAGGAATTTTTCAGGGTACGGACTTGCGTCTCCAACGCCTTATAAAGACTTTCTTGCCCTTGACCAGGAGCTTATTATTGCCGATCTTGTTACGGTTGAAAAACGCTTAGAGCGCATTGAAACCGACAAAAAACGAGGAAAGAAAACGGACCATGAGGAGCTCCCCCTTCTTATGTCCTGCCTTGAAAACCTTGAAAAAGAGGTTCCATTAAGAAAAATTCCTGAAATAGCGTCCGCACAGGTTTTAAGGGGTTTTGCTTTCGTGTCTGCGAAACCGGCGCTTGTTCTGTTCAACAATAACGACGATGATGCCGGATTTCCTGTGGTGCAGGATCTTATGACAAGAGAAGAATGCATGATTATTCGCGGAAAGCTTGAACAGGAGCTTTCACGCATGTCTCCTGAAGAGGCCGGCGATTTTCTATCCGAATACGGCATAAAAGAATCCGCAAGGGAAAGAGTAATAAAAAAATCTTATGAGCTTCTGGGCCTCGTATCGTTTTTTACTGTCGGCGAAGATGAAGTAAGGGCATGGACTATTAAAAAAGAGACAAAAGCGCTCGATGCCGCCGAGGTGATTCATTCTGACATAAAAAAAGGATTTATCCGCGCGGAAGTTGTTTCATTCAAAGACCTGATGGATGCCGGAACATACCCGGAGGCCCGGAAAAAGGG
>JAHJQU010000056.1 GCA_018819005.1 Pseudomonadota bacterium
GGCGGCTAAAACAGGGCAGCGGCTTGATCCGAATCAGGAATTGATAGGGCAGGGACTCGCTAACATTCTGGGCTCTTTTTCAAACGGATATCCTGTTTCAGGATCATTTTCAAGATCGGCCGTCAACCTTCAGGCGGGAGCAGTTACAGGCCTGTCGAGTGTTTTTACCAGTATGGCGGTTGTAATAACGCTTATGTTCTTTACGCCGCTTCTTTACTTTTTGCCTCAGTCCGTTCTTGCAGCAGTGATAATGATGGCTGTGATCGGCCTGATAAATGTAGCGGGTTTCATACACGCCTGGAAGGCTAAGTGGTATGACGGAGCAATTTCGATTTTATCCTTCATATTTACACTTGTGTTTGCTCCTCACCTTGATAAAGGAATCATGATAGGAGTAGTTTTATCCCTTGGCGTGTTTCTTTACAACAGCATGAGACCGAAAGTCGCTTCATTGTCGCGCCATGAGGACGAAGCTCTCCGCGATTCGGCCGCTTTCGGCCTTAAACAGTGTGAGTTTATCGACATGGTGCGCTTTGACGGACCGCTCTTTTTTGCAAATGCCAGTTATCTTGAAGATAAAATCACCGAACGACTCATGACGAAAAAGAACCTTAAGCATATTGTGATCGTGTGCAACGGCATCAATGATATTGACGCGTCGGGTGAAGAGACTTTATCATTGCTTGTCGACAGAACAAGAAGCGGTGGAGTCGATATTTCTTTCAGCGGAGTTAATGAAACGGTGATGAATGTTTTTAAAAACACTCACCTGCTTGAGAAAATCGGCCTGGACCATATCTATCCAACGATGGAAAAGGCCGTATGCTCGGTTTATGATCAGACACACACAGACAACAAGGAAGACATGTGTCCGCTTCAGACGGTATGCCGTCTTGCCTGATAATAGATTAAAAAAAGGGAGGTTATTATGTCTGTAATTACTGTTTTCGGCGGCACCTTCTGTAAAGACGAACCTGTTGTTAAGAATGTGCTTTCATCCACGGGATATAAGCTTGTAACAGACAATGACATTGTTGCCGAAGCAAGCAGGCTTTCAGGAATGTCGGTAAATAAGATAATTAAAGCTTTCTCGGCCAAAGAATCTGTTTTTAATAACTTTACACACGAAAAAGAGGTTTCAATAGCGTGGCTTAAACTCGCCGTGGCGGAAAAACTCGCAGGAGACGAACTTCTTATTTCCGGCTTCACAGGAAGCCTTATTCCTAAAAGCATAAGACATGTGCTCAGAGTATGCGTTATTGCCGACATGAAGTTCAGAGCATCACATGCAGCTTCCTCACTGAAGATCTCAGAAAAAGAGGCCGTAAAACTGATTCATAAACAGGATGAAGACAGGATGGCATGGATAAGCAATCTGTTTAAGAAAAATGATCCGTGGGATTCCTCCCTGTATGATCTTGTCATACCGATGGATAAGATGGATCTGGAGAAGGCGGTATCTCTTATTAAGGACAACGCCGGAAAGGAAGTTGTAAAACCGACAAGCCGTTCCAAAAAGGCTGTTGATGATTTTGTCGTCGCCTCAAAAGTGGAAATGCACCTTGCCCGGGAAGGGCATAATGTTGATATTTCGGCAAAAGACGGCGCTGTGACAATAATCATAAACAAACACGTTCTTCTTCTGAGCAAACTTGAAGACGAGCTCAAGGCTATCGCCCGGAAAGTGCCCGGGGTCAAGGTTGTTGAGACTAAAGTGGGAGAGGGATACTACCAGACGGATATATACAGAAAATATGATTTCAAGATGCCTTCTAAAGTTCTCCTTGTTGATGATGAACGTGAATTTGTTCAGACTCTGTCGGAGCGGCTAATCATGCGCGACATGGGTTCGGCTGTGGCATATGACGGTGAATCGGCGCTTACCCTGATTTCGGAAGATGAACCGGAAGTCATGATTCTCGATCTTAAGATGCCCGGCATAGACGGCATTGAAGTTTTAAGGCGGGTTAAACAGAGCAACCCGGATATCGAGGTTATAATTCTTACCGGGCATGGAACAGAGGCCGACAGGGAATTATGCATGAAGCTGGGCGCATTTGCATACCTGCAAAAGCCGGTAGATATAGAAGTTTTGAGCGATACCTTAAAGAAAGCCAACGATAAAATAAGATTAAAAAAAGCCGCTAAATAGTCCAATCATGATCAGTTGTGCTATTATGCACAGGAAGCTCATAATAATGAAGCTGGTTTGGACGATATATGACTCTTTTTGAAAAATTGAAACCTAAATTCTGGGATTATCAGGATGTTGCGGCAGGCCCGTACAAACACCTCTTTAATTTCAGGCGCATTTGGAATCTTGCGGTTGTGCTGATCTCTCTGGTAGCCCTGATACCACTGATATCTATTACGCTGATTGATTACGGGGTTACGCAGCATTCTGTTGAATCGGAAGTGCTTCTGCGCACCTCCCGCCTTGTTTCAAATACGTGGCGAACGGTTTCGTTTTTTCTTGCCCAAAGAAGATCCGCCCTTGATTTTGTGATTAGGGATAACAGTTATAATTCATTGCATGATCCTAAGAGGCTTTCCGCGATCCTTGGAAATTTAAAACAAGGGTTCGGAGGTTTCGTGGATCTTGGCGTTATCGATTCAACCGGGCGGCAAAGAAACTATGCGGGACCTTATAAACTTGAAGGCATCGACTACAGTGATCAGGAGTGGTTTAAAGAGGTTACGGAGAAAGGTGTAAACATAAGCGATGTTTTCATGGGATTCCGGCGAACCCCACATATCGTCATCGCGGTCAGGCATGATTTTCCAGACGATTCTTTTTATATTCTCCGGGCCACTATTGATACCGACAAGTTCAATGAGCTTCTTGCTCATCTTGAAGTTAGCGGTCAGGGCGACTCTTTTCTGATAAATAAAGACGGCATTCTCCAAACACCTTCAAGGGATTCCGGCAATGTATTGGACAGGATACCCCTGCCTGTTCCTGATTTTTCTCCCAAAACACGTGTGTATGAGGGGAAGGCTCCTGACAATAAACAGCTTGTTATAGGTTATGCCTATATTCATGACACACCCTTTATTCTTATGATTGTAAAGCAAAAGAATGAGCTTATGAAACCGTGGAGGAAAACCCACTTTCAGCTCATCGGATTTCTTATTGCGAGCATAACAATTATAGTTGTTGTGGTTTTGGGTGTTGCAACATATCTTGTGAACAGAATACTTATTGCAGACCAGAAACGTATTATGACGCTGCATGAGGTTGAATATTCGAACAAGATGGCTTCCATAGGAAGGCTTGCTGCGGGAGTCGCTCATGAAATAAATAATCCGCTTGCGGTTATCAATGAAAAGGTCGGCCTTATAAAGGACCTGTTTACAATAAAGGAAGAATTTAAAGGAAACCGGAAACTGATTGAGCTCGTCGATTCGGCCCTCTCTTCTGTTGACCGGTGCGGCACAATTACAAAGCGCCTGCTCAATTTTGCGAGGCATATGGATGTTAAGATTCAGATGGTAGATATCGGTCAGGTGATAGGGGATGTCCTCGGATTTCTTTCCAAGGAGGCGGAATACAGGAGTATAGCGATTTCTGTGAATGTTCCCGGAGATATTCCTCAGTTCGAGAGCGACAGAGGGAAGCTGCAGCAGGTTTTTCTTAACATAGTCAACAACGCATTTGCGGCCGTAAAAGACGGCGGTAAATTTGATATTACGGTAAAATATGAGGGAGCCGACCTGATATCCGTAACTTTTACCGACGACGGCTGCGGGATTTCCGAATCGGATTTGAATCGAATTTACGAACCGTTTTTTTCGACCAAAACACGACAAGGCGGAACCGGCCTCGGTCTCTCCATAACTTACGGCCTTGTTCAGGAACTGGGTGGAAGCATAGGAGTGCAAAGCGAGGTGGGCAGAGGTTCGAGTTTCGTTGTCACCATACCGTTGAAGATTGAGAAGAAGGAGAAAAAAACTGATGAAAGTGTTGCTGGTAGATGATGAGAAGGAGCTTGTATCAACTCTTGCCGAACGACTTTCTTTAAGGGATATAGAAGCGGACTGGGTTACAACCGGGGGGGCGGCGATAAAAAATGTTGAATCAAAAACGTATGATATTGCCGTTCTTGATGTCAAGATGCCGAAAATCAGCGGAATTGAACTTAAGAAAAAACTTGAAGAGATAAACCCGGTTTTAAAATATATTTTCATGACAGGCCACGGATCGGAAGATGATTTTATTACTGCTTCAAGCGAATCAGGTGCGGAATATTACCTTGTTAAACCGGTCAACATCGACGATCTTATACAGAAAATGAAAGAGGTTCTTATTAACCCCGATAAACGGGATAAGTAAGTTTACGAGATTATTTCCTGCCACTCTTTTCAGTACCCCCTTGAGGGGTAGAAAAACGCAGGAAATAATCTCTTACTTACTAAAAAGGATAAGGTGTAAGCCGTGACATCAAGAATGGATATAAATGGCGAAAATGCACTTAAGTTTTTTGGAAAGATGACGGCATCGATTTCGCACGAACTAAAAAACGTGCTCGCGATTATAAATGAAAACGCCGGGCTTCTGGAAGATCTCTGCGCAATGGCTGAAAAAGGAAGGCCGGTCGATCCCGGCCGCATAAAAACCATTGCGGGAAAGGTGATCAAGCAGGTTCAGAGAGGGGATGAGATCATAAAAAAGCTTAACAGTTTTGCTCACAGTGCCGATGAACTCGATTGTGATGTTGATGTTAATGATATCCTGATGCTTGTTACGGGTCTTGCGGGAAGAATAGCGTTGGTGCGCGGAATAAACCTTGAAACTGATCAGATGACCGATCCGGTTATCATCAACACAAACCCTTTTTTGCTTGAAACACTAGTATGGCTCTTTCTCGATTATGCAATGGAAGCCGCCGGAGAAGGAAAAACCGTTTCTGTTACCGCCGAAAAACAGCATGAGAATGCTGTAATCAGATTTTCCGGGTTAAAAGGACTTGCCGGAATGCAGCCGGATAGTTTCCCGGGAGACAGCGAAAAAGCACTTCTCGCCGCCCTGAATGCAACAGCTGCCACTGATGCTGTTGCAGGAGAGATCATTATCTCCTTTGCATCTTAAATCTCTTCTCTGATTTTTGCGAGTGTTGATTCAACCAGATCTTTTATCTCTTTCAGTCTTTGTTCGGTCATCGCCTCGAATCTTAGCACAAGAGCAGGCTGGGTGTTGGATGCCCGTACAAGCCCCCATCCATCCTCAAAGAGTACTCTTACCCCGTCGATATCAATTATTTTGTAACTTTTCCTGAAAAACTCCGTGACTTTTTTAACAAGGGCGAATTTCTTGTCGTCCGGGCATTCAACCCTGATTTCTGGTGTTGAATAGGTTTTTGGAACATCGGATAAAAGTTCTGAAATTTTCTTTCCCGTATTTGCGATTATTTCAAGGAGTCTGCAAGATGCATAAACTGCATCGTCAAAGCCGAAATAGCGGTCGGCAAAGAACATGTGGCCGCTCATCTCTCCCGCAAGTTCGGCTTTTTCTTCTTTCATTTTTTTCTTTATAAGAGAATGCCCTGTTTTCCACATGATTGCACGGCCGCCATGTTTTTCAATGTCGTCGTACATTGTCTTTGAGCATTTGACTTCGGATATGAAAGTTGCGCCCGGTTTTCTTGAAAGAATCTCCCTTGCAAAAATAATCATAAGCTGGTCACCGAAGACTATATTTCCTTTTTCGTCGATGACACCTATACGGTCGCCGTCTCCGTCGTAACCGATGCCGAGATCCAGACTCTTTTCCCTGACCAGCGCTATCAGGTCTTTCATATTCTTTAAAACCGTCGGGTCGGCTTCATGATTGGGAAAAGTGCCGTCCATGTCACAATAAAGATCATGAACTTCGCATCCGAGATTTTTTAAAACCGGAACAGCAATTACGCCGGCGGTTCCGTTTCCAGCGTCAATTCCGACTTTAAGATGCCTTGATATCGATATGTTTTTATTCAGAAATTCTTTATACGGCGTAATCACATCGGCAAATGAGCGGGAACCTTTTCCCGATGAAAAATCTTTTTTATTAATGATTCCGAGTATTTCAAGGAGTTCCTTGCCGTGCAGTGAATCGGAGCCGATACAGACTTTAAA
>JAHJQU010000372.1 GCA_018819005.1 Pseudomonadota bacterium
AGCCACCCCAGCCCGGGTATGTCGGCGATGTAATACCTTTTGAAAATGGGCATCTGTCCGAAACCGGAAAGGGTGATGAATAAAATTGTCAAAAGATATAAATAATAAACATTCTTATTTCTGCTCATCTTTTTTCCCCTCATTTTCTTTTCTGGAATGTTTATAAAATGTTCCGACGGCAGCGGCGATGCCTGCTATGGGCGCTATCGCCATAGCGGCAACCAGATTGTTTGCCTTATCCATGGAATCGGAGACAGCCTTAAGATGAGGTTTCCCCTTACCTGTTTCAATTGCTTTGTTCAAAATCTCAAAGGGAACTGGGGATACATAAATGGTATTTGTTCCGCCGTTTTCATTTTCACCGTATATATAGCTGTTTGTCTCTTTTGCAAGCGCACGCGCTTTTTTGATGATTTCATCCCTGGGACCTATCTCCTGAACATTCTCAGGGCATACTTCTTTGCACGCCGGAAGCTTGCCTTCCGCAATGCGGTTGTAACATCTGTCACACTTGTACATCACGCCGTTTCCCGCAAAAGCGGGCAGAATATCAAGATAAAGGCCTGTTCCTGTCTGGCGCTGGGGGATTTCCCACGGGCAGACATCCCTGCATTTGGAGCCGCCTAGACAAAGATCCGGATCTATGCGGGATATGCCGTTTTCAAGTTGCTTTGCCGCACCCCAGGGACACAGTTTCACGCATGGCGGGTTTGTGCAGTGCATGCACCTTCTTGGTATGGTAATAGTTTTTGTTTCTCCGTTCACCGTTACATCTGCGCTCTGTATGTAGAGCCAGTTGTAAGGGGTAAGACGGTCATTAACATCCCTTTTTTCAGACCAGTCTTCCGGTTTCGCCCTGTCCGGGTACATTTTGGGAAACGGTTTCTTAGGTTCCGGGTATTTTCCAGCATTTATCTCGCTGCAGGCTTCGACACATGCTCCGCACCCGATACATTTCCCGATATCAAGAAGTGTTGCAAGCTGTTTATCCTTATCAGCTCCGGATGCCGAAGCCGGAATGCCTGATGCCGCGACTGCGCATGCGGCAAGGCCGCCCTTTATAAAGGATCTTCGTGAAATATTAACGGTCATACAGCTCTCCCTATATTATACTATAATTTAAGGTTCTTCTCCCAGTCACTTGAATCCTTGACCCCTCGAACCCTCACTTCTGATATAGACCCATATAAATGAAAAGGGTTACAAAACTGTAATAATAAAAAACAACTTTTAACATTTATGTACAGCTCTTCAATAGACTAAAGGTAGATAGACTGTAGACTACTGGTAACTTCAGCATCAAAACTTCTTTCAGTTTAACACAAACTATAACTCAACTATCTAAAAATACAAGGGATCGGGTTTGAAGAAAATTTTCCCCCACTTGAACTCCTGAATCCTTGACCCCTCGAACCCTTTTTCCATATTTTCTGGCACAGGTATTGCTAAATCAGTTGACATGTATATAATCTATAACCGCGCTGTAAGCCAGAGATAATTCTGGCGCAGAATATTAATATAAATATCAAATAGTTTTATGGTAAAAGGAGCTTTTTAATGTGCCGCTTGATTGCAATAACCAGCAAAGACCCCTTATCTCCCATGAGGGCGATCGAAGCGCTGGATGTTATGAAGGAAGGGCATGACGGTTCAGGAGTCGGGCTTTTTTTGCGCGACCTCGGAGGGCCTTTTGAAAACATGAAAGACGCTCCGATTCTCTCCGGAATTTGCAGCGAAAGCGGTTTAAAGCGTCTCGACACTTTTATGATGGATATAGGCTTCATGACAAAATACAGGCTCACCATCAGGGTTCCCAAGAAACCGCCTGCGGGGACTCCCAAAAGAGATGCTTACCTTATAAGGGCTTATGAATATCCCGAAGGATGGGAAAATCTTGGAGAAAAGACTCTTTACGACAGGCTTGTGGATATAAGGCTCAAACTTAGAAAAATGGGGGAAGAGAAGGAAGATATAATGGTCTTTTCCTTCTGGCCTGATGTAATCATGATTAAAGAGATCGGTGATCCCATGGAGGTGGCCTATTATCTGAAGCTCGACAGGAAAGAGTTTGAAGCGCGTGTCGTCATGGCCCAGGGAAGGCAGAATACGAATTACGAGATAAATCTTTACGCCTGCCATCCGTTCTTTCTCCAGGGTTATTCAACAATGACAAACGGTGAAAATACCGCTTTTTTCCCCATAAGGGATTTTCTTATGTCGAGAGGCTTTGACGGATATTCGGGATATCAGTCCGATTCGGAAGTCTTTACCCATATTCTTCACTACTGTCAGACAAAGCTTAATCTGGGACTTGAGACATACAAGCATCTCATAACTCCGCTCAAGGATGAGGATATTGAAAAGCATCCTGACGCTAAACTTCTGAAGCATCTTAAGCACTCGTGCAGAAAATTGATAATTGACGGACCAAACTGTGTAATAGGATGCCTGCCCGACCATTCACTTTTTATGCTGCAGGACAGGAAGAAATTAAGGCCGGGCGTTGTGGGAGGAAAACCCGGAACATTCGCTTTTTCTTCCGAAATATGCGGGCTTGATGCCGCCATTCCGGACCGGGACAGGAGCAAAGACTTTCAACCAATGTACCTTGATACAGCAATTGTTGGTCCTGATCGTCAGGAGGTAAAGATATGTTGTCAGACCGATATATTACCCCTTCCACATTAAGCAAAAAAGATCTGCCATGGCAGGTCCTGTGG
>JAHJQU010000373.1 GCA_018819005.1 Pseudomonadota bacterium
ATATTATACGCCGGCACCGCATCAATCTCCAATCCATCTACGGTTTTCCTGTCGCCGTTTTTTAAAACAATTCCTCCCCCGATCTTTGCGACACAGGCTTCAGTCATCACCAGGATTGTGGTTGCCTTTCGGATTGTTTCTATAGCCTTTATATCAAGATGATCGGAATGCTCATGGGTTATAAATATTATGTCCGCCTTAGTAAGTTTTGAATAATCCGCATACTGGCCCACCGGATCAATGTGTATAACCTTACCTCCGAAATCAAACATCAATGTCCCGTGTCCGATAAATGTGATTTTAAGATCACCCGATGCCGTTTTAATTATATCCGATTCAAAGTTTTCCTGAGCAAAAGCGGAAAAAGAGCAAAAGAATATAGACATAACTACCGACAAAAACTGCTTATTCATCCTGCACCTCCCTGAATGTGTGAAGTTCCTGCCCTATGAAAGACGGGGTTTAACGGTGGCTTTTTCCCATTCTTCAACCTTCTCTTCTTTTTCAACCTCCTCCCACCCGGTGATCATTGCCCGGATGTGCGCAAAGATCGTATGCCCGGTAGATAATACGAAACGGGTTGGCCTCAGATGCATAAACCACGAGCATGTGGTAAGAATGCATCTAAGGTAAAATAAAACAAATTGAACATTAAAAAGGAGGCCAACCCTTGGAAAAGAAAATAGCATACATTGGAATCGATTGCCATAGTGAAACATTATCTCCGGCTGTTATTGTTGATGAAAAAAAAGATTTTTTTGATTCTATTACGATGAAAAACAACGACAAAATCATCTTGAAATTTTAGGCTTGACAGGACCCGTTTCATAGTAGTGCTAATGAGAGAATAAACAGATAAAAGGGTTAAATGATTCTGCTTAATATAAAAAAAGGATTCGATTTAAAGATTGAAGGTACTCCCCTGCCTGAGCTAGCGGAACTCAATAAACCTTCTTTTGTAGCTTTTCTTCCTGAAATAATACCTTTTATTAAACCAAAGCTTTTAGTTGAACAGGGTGACAGGGTCAGGATTGGTTCAGCACTTTTTATTGATAAAAGGAATCCTGACATAAAGTTTCTTTCACCGGGCAGCGGAAAAATTGAAAAGATAAATTACGGATCAAGACGTGTCATAAAAGAAATAGTAATAAAGCTTGATAATAAGGAAGAGTCTGTCGAGTTTGATGTAAAGAAATTCTCCGGAAATAAAAAATATAGCAGGGATGATATAATCAAAACAATGATGGATGGCGGAATATGGCCGTTTATAAGAGAACTTCCATTCCGGGATATTGCAGTACCGGATTATATGCCTCAAGCCCTGATTGTGAGCCTCGATAACAAGGAGCCTTTTCAGCCGGATCCTCAGGTCTATCTGAAGGAAGAAATTAATCTTTTCAAGACAGGCATATCCATTTTGAAAAATCTTGCAGAAAATGTGTATGTCCATACATCAAAAGAATTTATTAATATCGACATGACCGACAACCTTGTAACACATAGATTTTCAGGGAGTTATCCCGCAGATGATCCGGGTGTACTGCTGCATCATATCAGAAAAGATCCTTCTGAAAACCGCGCATGGTATATCAACGGCCAGGATGTTCTCCTTTTAGGCAGTTTTTTTTCAACAGGAAGATACCCTGTGAAAAGAACTGTTGCTCTCGCGGGAAGTCTGGCGAAGAAAAGGATGTATTTCAAAACAAGGATTGGAGTGCCTATCAATGATCTCATTGAAGGCCGTATTGCGGATGAAAATAAGGCGCGACTTGTTGCCGGCGGAATATTCAGAGGTTATACCGCATCAAGAGAATCCTTTCTTGGTTTTTATGAAACATCCCTTGCCTTGCTCCCTGAAGGAGAAAAATCCGAGACTTTTGGATTTTTAAGGGCAGGATATGACAGGCCGAGTTATTCGAAGACTTTTTTGTCATACTTCAACAGGTTGCCGCTTACAATCGATTGCAGTCTGCATGGGGAGGAAAGAGCGTGCGTGAACTGTGGCGCCTGTGCAAAAGTCTGTCCTGTCGATATTCTCCCTCAATTCGCTTTCAAAAGCATAGCTGCCGCTGATATTGAAGAATCCCTTTCTCACGGCATGCTTGATTGTGTTGAGTGCGGATTGTGCTCATACGTTTGCACTTCCAAGATAGACCTGTGCGGTTTTTTTAAGAGTGCGAAACAGGTATATTATAAGGATAAGGTCTGACATGCTTTTTGGAAAAATAAAAAAGGCTTTTGATAAAAACAGACAACACTTCCAGGATGGCGGAAAACTGAAGAGCATATATCCTCTTTTTGAGGCGCTTGAAGCTTTCTTCTTTACTCCTGCAAATATAACGAAAGAAGTGCCGCATGTTCGTGACAGCATTGACCTTAAACGTTTCATGAGCTTTGTTGTCATTGCGCTGCTCCCGACTTTTTTCTTCGGTATTTACAACGCAGGATATCAATCGAATCTTATATCAGGTTTTTCTCTTGATTTCCGGGCAGCTTTTTCAAAAGGACTTTTAATAGTTCTTCCTCTTGTATTTGTTTCATATGCAGTTGGATTTTTCTGGGAAATCCTATTTGCCTCAATCAGAAAACACAAAATAAGCGAAGGTTTTCTTGTGACAGGGCTTTTGTTTCCTATGATCCTTCCTCCGACAGTACCCCTCTGGCAGGCTGCATTGGGCATTTCCTTTGGAGTAGTTATCGGAAAGGAAATTTTTGGCGGGACAGGAAGAAACATATTAAATCCGGCCTTAACCGGAAGGGCTTTTCTTTTTTTTGCTTACCCGGCAAAAATGACTGGCGATTCAGTCTGGACTGTGGTTGGCAGACTTAAGGAACAGTCTGTTGACATAATCAGCGGCGCTACACCGCTGGCTGTTTCGGCGCTTGCCGGAACCGGTGAAAATATCGAAGCTCTTTTGGCACAGAAGGGTTATAGTTTTTTAAGGCTTTTTACCGGGACATACCCCGGAAGCATTGGCGAAACTTCAGCCATGTTGTGCATTGCCGGCGCTCTATTTCTAATGGTTGCGGGGATTGCCAGTTATAGAATTATCCTCGGGGGAATCCTTGGAGTTCTTTCAACCGGGTATTTATTGAATATGGTTGCAGGTGAATCTTCTGCAGCATGGCTGTCTATAAACCCGTTCTACCACCTTGTCATGGGAGGTTTTGCTTTTGGTATATCATTTATGGCTACCGATCCCGTTAGTGCGCCCGGTATGGAGAATGTAAAATGGGTTTACGGCTTTGCTATAGGAGTACTTACGGTATTAATACGCGTTTTCAACCCGGCTTATTCGGAGGGTGTAATGATGGCGATTCTATTTATGAACCTTTTTGCGCCGCTTTTAGATTATGTCGAAATAAAATTGCGTCTGAAAAAAAGGGTCCCGAATGTCTAGCAATTTAAAATCGGTATTATTTGCAATAGTTTTATGTCTTGCATGCAGCCTTCTTCTGACAATGGCTTCAAGCGGGCTAAAGGGCTATCAGCTTCGTAATATAAATCTCGACCGGCAAAAAAATCTTTTAAAGTCTGCCGGGCTCATTGATGATCAGAGTGATAATACGCCGGAATATATTGAAAAGTTGTATTCTGAAAGAATTAAATCTCTATGGGTGGATCCTTCAGGAAGAATTGTTAAAGAAACGGAGAGAGGACAAAAGGATCTGCCAATTTATTTATACATAGAGAAAAATGTGGTTGAAGCTTATATAGTTCCGATAAATGCTCAGGGGCTTTGGGGGAAAATAAACGGTTACCTGGCTATAAATAAGGATGGTTCGACAATATCCGGCTTTACAGTTTACAAACATTCTGAAACCCCCGGACTTGGAGGTGAAATTGAAAGAAGCTGGTTTCAGAGAAACTTTGAAGGGAAAAAGATTGTAAACAAGGAAGGGAAATTTGTTTCAATATCGATTGCCCGCGGGGCTGTAAAGGATGTGATTCAAAAAGATCTCCAGGTCAATTTTGTAGACGGGATAAGCGGGGCGACATTGACCGGAAAATTTCTTTCGGCAAGTATGAAAGATATACTTAAAGATTATGAGTCAGTTTCTGTAAAGTTCAGACATAACATGGTTAAGGAAATTGCTGGAAATAATGGCGCAGGAAATTAAGTGAGCATATGATTTTTGATGGACTCGTAAAAAGTATAATTTTATAACATACTGAAATAATTTAAATAATATAAATATTTCTCTTGACTTTCCATAATTTGGTTGATATTAATAGTCAACAGAATCAAAAGGTTAAGAGGAAAATCATGATAAA
>JAHJQU010000525.1 GCA_018819005.1 Pseudomonadota bacterium
ATCATGATTTTCCTCTTAACCTTTTGATTCTGTTGACTATTAATATCAACCAAATTATGGAAAGTCAAGAGAAATATTTATATTATTTAAATTATTTCAGTATGTTATAAAATTATACTTTTTACGAGTCCATCAATAATGATGGACTCGTAAAAAATCGAATTTCAGACGGCAAAGTAAAAAGCGCATTATGCAAGGCGCACGAATCTTGAGGAATGAAGCGTACTTACTGGTACGCTGCAATGATTCACCCTGTTGAATCGGCTCTGCCGTCTCGCGCAGCGAGAATTCAACAGGGCGGGGATGAAGTGCAACACAGCAGAATGACTTTTTACGAAGCCGTCAATAATGATCACGCCATTCCTATTTCGGCCATGCGCTTGTGTATCGCCTGCGCCTGCCCGATCATCTCTTCGATGATATCCCTGACCGGCATGATTTTCTTGGGGATGCCTATCCCCTGTGATATGGAAATGGTTCCCGCGTTCAAATCGCCGGTCTGGTACATCTTCCTCGCCGCTTCGCCGGAAACATAGGGGAGTATCTCCTATAACGAACCTCCCCTTTTTTCAATTTCAAGGGTCTTCCTCGCCGGCTCATTCATCCATACGTGATGCGTGAAACCGACCGAGAACATGATCAGGTCGGTGCTGAGTTCGTCGGCTTCGCAAAGCGCCTGCTTCAGATGCGGATGCACCGGGCATTCGTCGGAAAGTACGAAACGCGAGCCGACTATGGCCGCTTCCGCGCCGAGCGAGAGAACGGCGTATAGTCCGCGTCCGTCAGTAATGCCTCCGCCGCCGATGACCGGAATCTGAACCGCATCGACCGTCGACGGCACCAGCACCAGCGTGGTGATGTTCAATATCCCCGTCGCCCCGCCATTTTCATATCCCACAACCGTTACGGCGTCTGCGCCAAGCGAGGCCACCTTCCTGGCGTAACGCACCCCGACGCATTTATGAATCCAGGTCATGCCGTATTCCTTGAAGAGCGCCACCAGATCTACCGGCGCCTGATAGCCCGATGTCTCGATTATTCTTACCCCTTCGGCGGCCAGTACATCAAGAAACGCTCGATTATCGGGTGGCATCAGTTGTGGGAAGAGATTGATATTTACGGCGAACGGTTTATCGGTCAATTCTCTGGTTTTTCGAATTTCCAGACGAAGTTTCTCCGGGTCCTTGAATATTGCCGAGGCGATAATTCCAAGCGCACCGGCATTGGAAATTGCGGCCACGAAGGGGGCCAGCGTAATGTCCATCATGGTTCCGCCGATAATCGGATATTGAATTCCCAGCAACTCAGTTATTCTGGTCTTGAGCATGGCGCCTCCTATCAATCAAGGGGTTGATCTTCCTTTCGTACAACAACCTTTGAGATGCTTTTTGAAGGTAGTTGACGGGGGTATCTTATCAGCTTTTAGGGGAAATTGGAATCTTTCGCAAGAATATGCTTTTGATCTGTTCATTGTTTTTACTTCTTCCCGTAATATTCAATATACCATTTAACAAACCGCTCAATTCCTGTTTCAAGAGGAGTCTGCGGTTTAAAACCGGCATCTCTTATGAGATCGTCAACATCGGCATATGTTGAAACCACATCGCCGGGCTGGAGATCAAGGAACTCCTTTTTTGCTTTTCTTCCAAGAGCATCTTCAATAAGTTCTATAAACTTAATCAGTTCAACGGGACTGTTGTTGCCTATATTGTAGATCTTGTATTTTGCATATGATGTGCCGGGATCAGGGGATTTTCCGCTCCATCCGGTGTCAGGCTCCGGAACTTTTTTCATGATTCTCATAACCCCTTCGATTATGTCATCTATGTAGGTAAAATCCCGCGTCATTTTGCCGTGATTGAAAACCTTTATCGGCCTTCCCTCAAGAATCGCCTCAGTAAAAAGAAACAGAGCCATATCAGGACGCCCCCATGGTCCGTAAACCGTAAAGAACCTGAGACCCGTGCACGGGAGCCCGAAAAGATGGCTGTATGAATGGGCCATCAGTTCATTGGCTTTCTTGGTGGCTGCATACAAGGAAACGGGATGATCGACGTTGTCATGAACAGAAAATGGCCTTTTCGTGTTTGCCCCGTAAACCGAACTGGATGAAGCAAAAACAAGATGTTTCACCCCGTTATGCCTGCAGCATTCAAGAATATTGGTAAAACCGACTATGTTGGCATCGATATATGCGTGCGGGTTTTTCAATGAATATCTCACGCCTGCCTGCGCCGCAAGATTCACAACAA
>JAHJQU010000374.1 GCA_018819005.1 Pseudomonadota bacterium
GTGGTTCGATATCAGCCAGAATCTTATCTCCCTGCCGGTATAACCCATGCTGACGAGATCTGAGATGGAGAGTCTCTCCTTTGTCTCATCCATCTTTTTACCGTCAACAAGCACCCGCTCGCAGTGCATCCAGAATTTTGCAAGCGGTTTCCCCGTCAGGGCCTTTGAGATTGCTATTTCGTTTTCATGGTGCGGAAAAACAAGTTCCCTGCTGCTGGTGTGAATATCAAAAGTCTCGCCGAGGTATTTCATCGATATTGCGGCGCACTGAATGTGCCAGGAGGGCCTTACATTTCCCCAGTCTGTTGCGGTATATATCCCTCTTTTAAGCTCGGAAAGCTTCGCCCTTTTAAGCAGCGTAAAGTCCCGCGGGTTATCCTTTTCATATTCATCGAGATCAACTGTCGCGCCGATCTTTATCTTGTTTATGTCGATCCCGGATAATTTTCCGTAATCCGCAAAGCGGGAGATATCAAAATAGAGCGAACGGAGCTTTTCATAGGCATAGCCTTTTTTAACAAGCTTTCCGGCAACCGCTACCATATCTTCAATATGTTCACTCGCCCTCGGATACTTGTCGGCAGGCTTGATGCAGAGAAACTCGAGATCCTTCATGAACATGTCTATATGTTTCCCGGTAAACTCGGACAATCCAAGCCCGGCCTTTTCAGACCCGTTTATGGTCTTATCGTCAAGATCCGTTATATTCATTATATGCTTTACCGAATATCCCCTGAATTCAAGATAGCGGCATAAGAGATCCGAAAAAACAAACCGCCGGCATTCTCCCGGATGCATCCTCGCATGTGCTGTCGGCCCGCAGGAATAAACCGAAGCTTTGCCGGGATGAACAGGCTCAAAAGGCTCCTTGCTTCTTGTCATTGTGTTGAAGAGTTTGAGTTCGATCTTTTCCTTAACCGCAAAGAGGGAAGTGCTCAGATAGCGTTCCCCGCTGTCCGGGAATATGACGACTATCGTTCCATCATTCATGGCTGACGCTTCGTTTGCGGCAATAACCATGGCGGCGCCGCTGCTCATTCCCACAAACAGCCCCTCTTCCCTTGCAAGGCGCCTTGCAGTTTCAAAGGCTTCTTCATCGTCGATATTCACTATTTTATCAATGAGCTTCTTTTCATAAATCTCAGGCCTGTATGCCTCTTTCATATTCTTGAGACCCTGGATTTTATGCCCGAGATACGGTTCGACTCCTACGATTCTGATATCAGGATTATATTCCTTGAGCCTTCTTGTGATCCCCATAACGGTTCCGGTTGTTCCCAGCGTGGCCACAACTGTTGTTACTTTTCCTTCAGTCTGTCTCCATATCTCTTCGGCTGTTCCGAAATAATGGGCCTGCCAGTTCGCCTTGTTGTTGAACTGGTCCGTCATAAAATAGGCGCCGGGTTTTTCCCTGCAAAGACGGTAAACCTCTTCTATTGCTCCGTCCGTACCGAGATGTCCGGGAGTGAGCAGAATATCGGCTCCACGGGCTTTAAGTATTTTCTGGCGTTCAATGCTTGCGGCTTCGGACATGGTAAGAAGCAGCCTGTATCCTTTGACCGAGCATACCAGAGCAAGACCTATGCCGGTATTGCCGCTGGTCGCCTCTATGACGGTCTTGTCGCGTGTAAGTTCGCCCGACTTTTCCCCCTCTTCGATCATAAAGAGGGCAGCCCTGTCTTTTATCGAACCTCCGGGGTTAAAGTATTCGAGCTTCGCGAGAATCCTTACTCTGGGATTAGGATTCATGTTTTTTATTTCAACAAGCGGGGTATTCCCTATTGTGTCCAGTATGGAGTGGCTCATGATAATACCTTTATTATATCCTGCCTTACATCATCTTCATTCTTCAGGGCATCAATGACAAAAAAACGACCCGGCTCAAGCCGTGCAAGTTCAAGATAACCTTCCCTTACCTTTTCATGAAAAGCAATGGCTTCTTTTTCAAATCTTGTTTCAATCCCTGCCCGTTCTCCTTCTTCTATTTGTTTCCACGCCCTCGAAAGACCGGCTTCGGGAGGAAGGTCGAGAAGAAAAGTGATGTCAGGCTTTAAATCATTGATAATCAGCCTGTGCAGTTTGCGCAATAAATCCATATCCAGACCGCGGGCATATCCCTGATACGCAATAGTTGCATCATAATAGCGGTCACATAAAACGGTCTTGCCTGCTGATAATGCCGGCCTTACAACTTTATTGACGTGTTCGGCTCTGTCAGCCACATACAAAAGAAGCTCGGTTGAAGGGTCTATCCCACTGCTTTCAGGATCAAGGAGAATCGCACGGATCTTCTGACCTGTTACAGTGCCCCCCGGTTCACGGGTCACGATGCAATCCTTTCCTCTTTGCTTCAAAAATTCCAGAGCATGGCGTATCTGGGTCGTTTTTCCGGAGCCTTCGATTCCTTCGAATGTTATAAACATCTCTTTATTCCAGTCTCTTCTCTTCCTTTGGCGGCATCCCGTTTTCCCCTGTATAAAAATGGCGCTCAAGTATCTTATGATAAGATGTCCAGTTTCCTCCTCCTTCGCCGGAAGCAATAAATTCCCGTATGCCGCTTATCTTGGAATCTATTTCATCGATATAATTAAGAAGGACTGCTTCAATCGTCTTTGGTGGCTCAGGAGAGCCGAAGTCTCTCGTGCCGTGATGGCTTACTATCATGTGCCTTAACATGAGCGCAAGGGCGTCCGGAAATTCTTTGATCTCCTTAATCTTCTCATCGATCATTCCAAGTCCTATCACTATATGGCTTAAAAGCCTTCCTTCATCCGAATAATCAATCTTAATATCGTATTCAAATTCCCTTATTTTCCCGATATCATGAAGAATCGTTCCGGCAATAAGAAGATCTCTGTCAAGACCGCTGTAATGGCCTGCTATCTTGTCCGCAAGTAAAGCCATTGAAAGGGTATGCTCCAGCAGACCGCCGATATAGGCATGATGCATTTTTTTCGCGGCAGGAGCTTTTTTGAATTTATCGACAAACTCAGAGTCATTCCAGAAAGCCGTGAAAAGCTCTCTTAAATTTTTCTCTTTGATTGAATCTGAAAGCCCGGACAGTTGCTTTAACATAGAATCGATATCGCGCCCTGTTGCCGGAAGGAAATCGGAAGGATCAACCGAATCCGGCAATATGGTCTCCATGCTCTTTATTACAACCTGAAGGGTTCCCTTGTATTCCGAAACATTTCCCCTGACGTGAACAAAATCACCGGCATTTGTGCCTGCTGTAATTTTATCCACATTATCCCATAAGACACCTTTTATCTTTCCTGTCTTGTCGGAAAATGTATTGTTCAGATAATCGCTCCCGTCTTTTTTTTGAGCAAGAATCTTTTCATAAAGGACAAAAACATCATCCACCCTATCTCCTGCCTTAAAAGATCCGACATATTGTTTTTTCATAAACACCTTCTCATCTGTTATTTATATTCCAACCTTTAAGAACTTCCATCATACCGTAATCGGTCATGTCGCACTTGATTGGAGTTATTGATATAAATTTGTCATAAAGAACGGCTCCATCAGTGTCCTGATCATACACTGAAGGATTGGTATCATATCCCTGCCAGTAATACGTACGATTCCGTGGATCAACTCTTTTTTCAAAAAACTCGGGGAAAATATCTATGCCCTGCCTGCTGATACGGACTCCCGCTGATTCTTTTATTGATATATCCGGAATATTAACATTAAGAAAAGTTCCGAATGGAAGTCCCTTTTCAACAACTTCCATGGTAAGTTTTTCAATAAATATCGCCGCATCGTCAAGGTGTTTCATGTCAAATCCCTGGATTGATACAGCTATGGCGCTGACACCATAAAAAGAAGCCTCCTTGGCCGCAGCAACCGTACCGGAATAGTTGACATTGACGCCGACATTGGCGCCGGGATTTATCCCTGAAATGACTATATCCGGCTTACATCCGAGTATTTCAAGCACACCGAGCTTGATGCAATCGGCAGGAGTACCGTTAACGGCATATCCGGGAAGACCGCCATCCAGATCAACCCTGTTTGCGCGAAGAGGTTCATGCAGTGTTATGGCATGACTGACGGCGCTTCTTTCACGGTCAGGCGCTACAACTGTCACGAAATGGCTTATGGCAAACCTCCTGTACAGCGCCAAGAGGCCATGAGCATAAATACCGTCATCATTTGTAATCAGCACTTTCATATTAAAAAACCTTTAGAAAAAAATTGATCCTCCCGAGACAATTTTCGCTTTAATACTCGAATCCTTGATTCCCTGGTCCCCTGAATCCTTAATATCTATTATTTTTTATGATACCCCAGTTTTAATATTTTTGAAAGAAAGTATTTCAAAAACTGGGGCTTGCTTTTTGCAAACCGCTCTTATATTCTGCCGCTGAAATTTGTCTCAAAGCAACTGAGCTTTAAAGCAGATAACGATTTATTAACATAAAATAGAGATGGAACCTGAAATAATTTCGGATATCAATGCTCAATTTCATGCGTAAAGACATAAGCCTTTTCCCTTTCTGTTTAAACAACCGGGCGCGTTCTCAGTCAAGAAGAGATGTCTGCCCTCATCCCGGCATACTGTTAATCATATTTGCCTTTATATTCATGTTTTATTCGGATGTTTTTGCAGGACCTGTAGTCAGTGACCGCCTGTTTAAAGACGATAAGTCCAATGAACCATGGAACCTTACCGCTGATGAAATTAATCATGACAGGAATACAGATATATATACAGCCTCAGGAAATGTAATAATAACCAAAATCAACAGAAAACTGACGGCCGATTTTGTGCGTTTTGACCACAAGGCATTTCACGCTCACGCACAGGGAAATGTCAAACTGACAGCAGGTGAGGATGTTCTCACAGGAAGCAGTCTGGATATGGATTTAAAATCCGAAATCGGTACTGTGCATGACGGCACAATATTCCTTAAAGAAAACAACTTTAATATCAGTGGCAAATCAATTGAAAAAACAGGCGAGAGCAGTTATTTGATTGAAGAAGCTACCGTTTCAACCTGTGACGGCGAAACACCGGACTGGAAGGTTACAGGCAAAAAGCTTACAGTAGATATCGAAGGATACGGCTTTATAAACCACGCGGCATTCTGGACAAAAAAATTGCCTGTAATGTATGTGCCTTTTATGGCTTTTCCCGCAAAAATAAAGCGACAGTCAGGTCTTCTGGCGCCCGAGATGGGACAATCCGAAAGGAAAGGAATAGAATATAACCAGCCCTACTTCTGGGCAATAAATGAAAGTTCCGATGCAACCTTCTATGCCCACCATATGAGCGAGCGTGGTGAAAAAGCAGGATTTGAATACCGTTATCTTTTAAGCGAGCAGACCAGGGGAACCCTGATGTTTGATTTTCTTAATGACAGGAAACAGGATGACGGTACA
>JAHJQU010000506.1 GCA_018819005.1 Pseudomonadota bacterium
GCTATGGCTTAATCTTTCGGGGCAAAAATCGGTCAAGGAACTCTCAACCTACGTCGATGAGGTCCTGAAAGAGCAGTTTCAGAGGATCAACGGCGTCGGCGACGTCCAGCTATGGGGGCTCCGTTTGCGGCAGATCCGCGTATTGCTCGACGCCGACAAGCTGCGGGCCTATGGGATTGCCGCGACGGATGTCATGGGCGCGCTGCAGCGGCAGAACGTCGAGCTTCCGGGCGGCCGGATCGAGAGTCTCTCGAAGGAATACACGGTGAAAGTCAAGGGGGAGTTTGTCAATATTTCAGAAATCAACGACCTGGTCATCGCCTACGACAGGGGCGCTCCCGTGCGTCTCCGGGATATCGGGAAAGCCGAAGACGGGATGGAGGAGAAACGCACCCTGGTGCGCTATAACGGCGTCCCGGCAATCGCCATGGGGGTGCAGAAGCAGTCCGGGACCAACACCGTTGCTGTCGTCAACCTCGTCAAGGCGGAGATCGAGAAGATCAGAAAGACCCTTCCTCCGGGGATGAGTCTGAACATCGCGATGGACCAGTCCACCTTCATCCGGCGCTCCATCGATGAGGTGCAGAAACATCTGATCCTCGGGAGCTTCTTCGCGGTTCTGGCCGTATTCGTCTTCCTCAGGAACTTCAGGACGACTCTGATCAGCGCGGTTGCCCTCCCGGTGTCGATCATTGCCACCTTCGCCCTTATTCGCGCCTTCGATTTTACCTTCAACAACATGACGATGCTTGCCCTCACCCTTTCGGTGGGCCTGCTCATCGACGACGCGATCATCGTAATCGAGAACATCTACCGTCACGTTGAAGACGGGATGACGCCTCGGGAGGCATCGACCTTCGCCACCTCCGAGATCGGTCTGGCCGTCATGGCAACGACCTTCGCCATAGTCGCGATCTTTCTCCCGGTCGCCTTCATGAAGGGGATCATCGGCCGCTTCTTCCTCCAGTTCGCGCTTACAGTCGTCTTTTCGGTGCTGGTTTCACTTCTCGTCTCATTCACGCTGACACCCATGCTGGCTTCGATCTTCCTGAAGCGCATAGCCCACCGACGCGGCAATTCCGGAACCGAAGCCACTGCCGCCGTCAAGCCCATGGCGCGTTTTGCGGGCTTGTTTGAAAGGGCTTACAAAAAGATTGAAGAGGGCTACCGCCCGCTTCTTGCCTTTTCACTCCGCCACCGCGGCGCGATTCTGATCGGGGCTCTTCTCCTTTTTACCGGAAGCCTCTACCTGACTACATTCATCGGAAAGGAATTCATTCCCCCGGAGGACCAGGGACAATTCATCGTCCGCATGGAGGCGCCGATCGACTATTCAATCAACAAGGCGGACGAATTCTTTGAGCCCGCAGAAAAGATCCTTAGAGAGATGCCTGAGATCAGCGCTGTTTACTACCGCCTGGGCGCCGGAGGCGCCGTCAACCGAGCGTTTATAATGATTCGCCTCGTTCCGAAGGCCGAGCGGAAGAAGAGCCAGGAGGCGCTCAAGAAGGAGATCCGGGATAAACTCAGAAAATTTCCGGGGCTGAAGGTATCCGCCGAGAATCTCTCATTGATCGGCGGCGGGCAGAGGCAGGTCCCGATCCAGTATAGCGTTCGGGGACGCGATCTGACCGCGCTCCAGGCCTATACGAAGCAGATATCCGCCGAGTTTTCGAAACTGCCGGGAATCGTGGATGTAGATACTTCCCTGGAGATGGGAAAGCCTGAGCTGAAAGTCTTCATCGACCGGGACAAGGCAGCCGATCTCGGGGTGGATGTCGCCACCATCGCCGAGGTTATCAATCTTCTCATCAGCGGTGAGACCGAGGTGACAAAATACAAGGATGAGAGCCGGGGGAAACGGTACGATGTCAGAATTCGTCTTAACGCTGATGAACGGAGTAATCCCGATGATCTGAGCAAACTTTATGTCAGGTCCAAAGACGGCCGGCTCGTGGAACTCCGTAACCTCGTCCGCATACAGGAGGGGGGCGGGCCGAGCGTAATCAACCGGGTTGACA
>JAHJQU010000375.1 GCA_018819005.1 Pseudomonadota bacterium
GAGGCCGTGGAAGCGGATTTCAGCAGTGTCTATGGCTGGACCGCTGTTGCGTGAAGCCTTAATCCGAGCGCTCGCATAACTTTAAGTACCGTAGCAAACTCCGGATTGCCTTCGGGTGATAACGCCTTGTAAAGGCTCTCGCGTCCAAGACCTGTTTCTCGAGCAATTTGTGTTATTCCCTTCGCGCGTGCGATATCCCCAATTGCGGCCGCAACTATTGCAGGGTCGCCTTCTTCAAGAGCGGCTTCGAGATAAGCGGCCATATCCTCTACGGTTTCTAAATGTTCTGCAACATCCCAGGGTCGGGTTTTTGTCTTTGCCATAATCGTCTCCTACAATTCTCTTGCCAATTTCAATGCTTTCCTGATGTCCCGGTCTTGAGTGCGTTTATCGCCGCCGACAAGTAACACGACCAATGTCTGGTCGCGCTGTATGAAATAGACTCGATAACCGGGACCAAAATCTATTCGCAGTTCCGAGACGCCTTCGCCAACCGGCTTCACGTCGCCAAAGTTGCCAAGCGACAGACGGCGGATACGAGCATTGATACGTGCCCGTGCCTGTCGATCACGCAAGTTGTCAAACCATTGAAAATATGCCTCGGTTTGCCGGATTTCGATCATGGATAGATTGTATCTTTTGGGATACATAAAAGCAAGAGAAATTTCCAAACGCCGAAGCGGTCATGTTTTCTATTGAAAAGCTGTTTAACATGGTGATACCATCACTATTAAAGACTTGGTTTCTGGTTTCCGGTTTATAGTATTTGGTTTTGGTTATTCATGGGTGTAAAAAAACAGGATAATAATTGGAAATTACAAAGAAATATTACCGTGTTGAACGTAAGGATATATCTTTCCTGAAATTTATATTTGAAGCGTATGGTGGGATTGCGGTCATAACAACCGTTGACCGGCCGAAGGGAATTATTATGTTTCGCATTCCACCGGGATGTGAAAATGATGTTGAAACGGTTATGCAGGGCCTGAAAAAAGAAATTGTGATCGAAGAGTATCTCTCTGTTATTAAAGATGAAATGAAAGAAGGAAATGAATACGAAGTACCTTTATATTAATACTTTCGGATGCCAGATGAATGTTTATGATTCCGAACAGATTTCAAGGGTGTTAACACCTTTAGGATATGAGATAACCCCGTCTCCCGGTGCGGCGGATCTTATTATTGTAAATACCTGCGCGATAAGGGGAAAGGCTGAACAGAAAGCTTTCAGCTTCATTGGACGCCTGGCCGGTTTGAAAAGAAAAAAACCTGATCTTATTATTGGTGTAGGAGGATGTGTCGCCCAGCAGGAAGGCCGGAAGATTCTTGAGAAGATGCGCTATATAGATCTTGTTTTCGGCACTCAAGCACTTAACAGGCTGCCCGGTCATGTCAAGGATATAGCAACCAGAAGATGCCGGATTGCCGACATTGAAATGGCGCCGGAAATCATCGAGTTTCCGCCCGGTGCTCCGATTGTCAATGGAAATATAACAAGATTTGTGACAATAATGCGGGGGTGTGACAATTACTGCGCCTATTGTGTGGTTCCTTTTGTACGGGGTCGGGAGATAAGCAGGGAGCCGGAAAATATCATAAATGAAATCAAAGGGCTTGTTAAAACCGGTGTGCAGGAAGTTACGCTGCTGGGGCAGAATGTAAACAGTTATGGTAAAAAAGAAGGACTTTGTTCTTTTTCCGCCCTGCTGAAACTTGTAAACAAAATAGAAGGCCTTTTCAGAATCCGGTTTACGACTTCTCATCCGAAAGATCTCTCCGATGAACTCATATTTGCCTTCAGGGATCTTGAAAAGCTCTGCAGCCATATCCACCTGCCGGTTCAGTCCGGCTCAAATAGTGTATTAAAAAGGATGAACAGGAAATATACTAAAGAGCTTTACCTTGATAGAATAGATAAGCTGAGAAAAGTATCGCCTGATATTGCAATAACATCCGATATTATAGTCGGTTTTCCTGGAGAAACCGACAAAGATTTTGCAGAAACACTTGATCTGGTGAGGAAAGTAGAGTTTGACAGCCTCTTCACATTTGAATATTCTGATCGTACAAATGCTCCGGCGGCACACTTTTCCGGCAAGATTCCGGACAAGGAGAAAAATGAAAGACTTCGTATGCTACTGGAATTGCAGAAATATTATAATGCAAAGAGAAACCTGGCTCTTGTCGGAACAACCGAGTTGATACTTGTTGATGGATTCAGCAAAAAGCAGAGTCCTGTTAACGGGCAAAACGGATTTTCGGGTGTACAGTGGACAGGACGGACATCAACAAATAAAATCGTAAATTTTGTTGATGCAAATACTCTTTCAGGTGATGATAATCTGATGGGTAACAGAATCGATGTAATAATTGAAAAAGCATTTTCGCATTCTCTCTGGGGCAGACCGGTTAATGTGAAACCAATGCCTTTAAGGGTGAAAGGAGAGGAGAGTTATGCTGCTTAAAGTAAGTATAGCGGGTATGACCATGGATCCGGCATCAAATACCCCGATAATAATATTGAAGTCGGCGGATGGCGATCAGGCTGTTCCAATATGGATCGGATTACTTGAGGCTACATCAATAGCTTCAGTGCTTCAGAAGATCAAGTTTGAACGTCCGATGACGCATGATCTTTTTAAGAATTTTGCCGATCTTATGAATATTAAAGTTTCAAGGGTAGAAATTTGTGATTTGATAGGAAACACTTATTTCGCTAAAATATATTTTGCTTCCGATGGGGGGGATTTTAATATGGATTCTCGCCCAAGCGATGCAATTGCAATTGCTCTGCGTTTTGATGCTCCTATTTATCTGGATGATAAGGTAATTGAAAAATCGAAAGGGATGGAAGCAAAACCGGTGGTTGTGGATACGAGCGAGGAAGGTAAAAAGTGGGCCGAATATCTTGAAAAACTGTCTCCCGAAGATTTTGGCAAATCCAAAGTCTAACGACTTCGTAAAAAGTCATTCTGCTGTGTTGCGCTTCATCTTTCGTCATTGCAGCGTACCAATATGTACGCTTCATTCCTCAAGATTCGCGCGCCTTGCATAATGAGCTTTTTACTTTGCCGTTGGGATTTTTGCTTATTATAATTTATTCAAAGTCTAACGTCTTCGTATAACATATAAGGATAATAAAAGTGATAGATCTTCACACTCATTCATTATTCAGCGACGGGGTATTAGTCCCCTCTGAACTTGCAAGGCGGGCCGAATCTGCGGGTCTTACAGGAATAGGAATAACTGACCACGGAGATTCTTCCAACATAGATTTTATTGTCCCGAGGATTGTGGCTGTCGCATGTGATTTGAACAGATTTATGACCATAAAGGTTATACCGGGGATTGAACTTACCCACGTACCCCCATCTCTGATAGCAGAATGTGCAAGGAGAGCCAGGAACCTTGGAGCAAGAATAATCATTGTTCACGGGGAAACAATAGTTGAGCCTGTTGCTCCGGGTACAAACAGAGCTGCTCTGGAGGCAGACATAAATATTCTTGCACATCCCGGGCTTATTTCCGAAGAAGAAGTTTTATTGGCAAAAGAGAGGGGAATCCTTCTTGAAATATCTGTCCGCAAAGGGCACAGCCTTACAAACGGTCATGTCGCAAAACTTGCAGCAGAAGCAGGCGCAAAACTTGTCATAAATACAGACACCCACGAACCTTCAGATCTGATAAACCGGGATCAGGCGTTAAAAGTTGTCCGCGGCGCAGGCCTGACCGAAGCAGACTTCGATATGATGCAGCAAAACGCATCAGCGTTTCTATAACGCTTTGTTTTAAATCATGCCGGACTCGTAAAAACTCTATTTTCTCACAAAGGCGCTAAGAACGCCAAGAAAATATCATTTAATATTAATAAGTTAACTTCGTGATCTTTGTGGCTTGGCGTGAGATCCCGGCTTTTTAAGAAGCCGTCAAATCATAAATTTTCCGTTTTCATAAATTACGACTTTTCCCCCTCCCGCAAGACGGGCGGTGACTCTTTTTTTCTCGGTATTGACAAGATCCCAGTGGAGAGCCGAGTCATTGAATCCCAGATTTTTCTTTATCTCCCGCGTGAGTTTTTTGGGGTCTCCGGAAAATGTGTCCGAATATGATGATCCGACGGCTATATGGCAGTTGCCGAAGCTCCCGCCGTAATTTTCATCAAAGAGAGTGTTTGCCATAAACCTGTTTATTTTCGAAAATCTCCTGTCGGTTAAGGAGAATTCCCCGATTTTGTTTGCGCCCCTGTCCATTGCCAGTTGTTTTCTCACAAACTCTTCCCCTGTTTCCGCCTCAATATTTACCGCCGAGCCTTTTTTAAACTCGAGCCTGACGTTTTCAACGTAATTACCGCTCCTGTATGAAGGCTGGTCTGCAAAGTATTTTCCCTTGGTACCCCTCCAGTCCGGAGAGATGAACAGCTCGAAACTTGGAATATTGTGACCCGATATGCCGATCCATTTTCTCTGTGCGCCGGATGTGATTTCAAGATCGATATTTTCCGATTCGATAAGGAACGATTTGATGTTCATGCCGTTAAGCCATTTCTTTATCCGGGCTGCGTCATTGTAAACTCTTTTCCATTCCTCGACAGGCGATTTTTTATTTAAAAAGCATGCCGCGGCGATTTCGTTTGTGTATTCTTTAATAGACAAGCCTGCATGTTTTGCAAGCTCTTCGGTCGGAAGCATGCAGAGTGTCCAGCCGAAAACGCCTTCTTCCTCCCTTTTATCGATTATATCCCTTAAATATTTCCTTGCTACTGCGGCCTTCCCGATTTTTCCGGGATCGATACCGCTTAAATGTGTCAAAGATTCCGGGGCATGGAGAAAAATGCTTCCGTTTATGTTTTTATAAAGCTCCTCTTCGCCGGGAGGAGTGAAGACAAGCTGCCTTCTGTCTGAAATATCGTAGAAACTGCGTTCCATGACTGGAGTGGAGTTCATTCTCAAAACCGGGTTGATGCCCATCTTCAGGAGCTTTTCGTTCAGGATTTCGGCAAGCCTGACTGCAGGAAGATTAAATCTGATCTGAACGATATCATTCTTTTTGTATTTGCCCGTCCTGGCCGTCTTAAGTCCCCAGAGAAGCACATCCGCATATTTGTCGAGTTGTTTTTCCGTCAGCATATATTATCCTCAATCGCTATTGATACATTCGTAAAAAATTATTTTCACATAAAGATCACGGAGATACAAACAAAAACCTGAATGTTTTCAATGGGCCATTCTTCGTGCCTTTGTGCCTTCGTGTGAAAAATTGGTTTTTACTTTGCCGTCTGGGTTACGCATTATTTAGAGTCAATCATCTTTCAGAAACAGCGAGTGGTACTCAGGTTCACTCAAATGGTTTTTCAGAATTCTTGTTATCATGAAAAATATGTCAGAAAGCTCGTCATTGGTAAGCCTTCCGATTAATTGTCCGGAAAGCTTGTCATCTGAAAATTTTTGAAGGTAATAACGTACGGTGTTTTCGTCAGTTTCCCTGTCAAGACCAAAACCGACAAGTCCGGTGTATGTCTCAACAAAATTGTGTGTGTGGGTTCCCATTTTTCCTTCTCCAACCCGGACAAGCCGAAACTAAAAAAGTTAATTGTTCTCACGCAAAGACACGAAGGCACAAAGATCATTTACAATCACCAACTCTTTTGGAGATGATCCGGATACAATTATTAAGTTGACTTTATATCCTGCTTATTGTGTATTCACGGCTGGTTTATATAAAGAAAATAAAGAACGGTCAACATAAGTTTATCTTAAAATTCCGGGGGATAATATCACTTTGGTTTTTGATTATTTTACTTCGCCAGATAATGTTTCAATCCGTTATGGAATATGGGACTGCGGGGCGAAAACGAAAAAAGGCTCTGTAATTCTGCTTGGCGGAAGAAAAGAGTTCATGGAGAAATATGCAGAGACAACAGAGGAGTTGAAACAAAGACAATTTGATGTTTACAGTATGGACTGGAGAGGGCAGGGACTTTCAACGCGGCTCCTTTCAAACAGGCATAAGGGTCATATCAACGACTACGGCGAATATCTTGAGGATTTGAATTATTTTGTTAACAATATCGTAAAGCCCGTTGCCGTTTCACCCTTGATAATTTTTGCCCATTCGATGGGCGGACACATGGCTCTTCGTTTCTTGCACGATTTCCCGGAAGTGATCTGCAAAGCAGTCCTGACATCTCCCATGATCGATATCATGGTTCCGCCGTTTCCGAAATGGATTATTAAACTTGCGGCCCGTTTTGCTTCAAAGGTCGGTTGCGGCAGTTCATATTCGGCAGGTTCAAAAGATTATTCGTACCAAAAAAACATAAAGTTTGAAGGAAACACTCTTACATCCGACCCGGTGCGTTTTATGGATGAGCACAGGGCGATTGAATCGAATCCGGACCTTTCCTTAGGCGGCGTGACATATGGCTGGCTTGCGGCGGCATTTGATTCTATAGATCTTCTCTTGGGCAAAGGATATGCCGAAAGAATATCAACGCCGGTATTTATTATCAGCGCTGGGAGAGACAAGATAGTATCCGAAGCAGCCCAGAAAGTAATATGTTCCAGAATGCGTAAATGTCAATTTGTCAGCATTCCTGATTCATATCACGAAATACTCAAGGAAAGAGATAAAGTAAGAAATATTTTCTGGAGAGAATTTGACGGGTTTATAAGAGGTTAACAGTTCCCGGTCACCCTTCAAATACTTTTCGCTAAATAACTGCAAAGCCACCCCGGCTTGTCTGTCATGATGACATCTGCGCCGGCCTCTGAAGCCTTTTTTACTTGTTCAGGAGTGTTGCATGTATATGTTAAAACACGATACCCGCCTTTTTTAGCTTTATCCATAAAACTTTTCGACAGTTTACTCACAGGAAGGCAGAGGCCGTGAAGGTAAGAAGGATAAGATGGCTGCTTAAAAGAAGACCCGGAAAGATTGAAAACATAATTTAGTGCGGAAGCTTTCTGATGCGCAAAATCGAGTATGTTCAGATTAAAAGAGAGAACAGAGATGTTCCTCGAATATTTGTAGGGGACTCTTTTATTTATGGTTTCTAAAACCTTTAACGTCAATATCCGGGATGTTTCCGAAAGGGAATCATCTTCATTTGATTTTATTTCTACGAAAAGCCGGGTTGTTTTGCTGTAAAGATCTATTGTTTTTTCAAATGTAAGGATTCTTTCATTCTTATATTTACCTGAAAACCAGCTTCCGCAGTCCATCTGGCTTAATTCGCTGAAGAATACCGATTCGACTTTTTTACGGCTTCCTGCTATTTTGCCAAGTGACCTGTCATGATGAATAACCGGTACACCATCGCGGGTAATTCTGACATCGAATTCAATGCCGTCAACAGGATAATTGAGGGCGGTATCGAAGGCCGAGCGAGTATTTTCAGGGGCTTCGTCTCCTGCTCCCCTGTGTGCCACAATCAATGGCCGGTATTTGCTTGTCATCCTTTTATTCATTCCTCTTTTCTTAACGGTCGTTCATTATAATCTAAACCTCCCGACAGGCTTATATTGAGAGGCCTTTTATTATCCTGTGCAAGATATGTTGTTGTAGTGGGAAATGCAAATTCAATCCCTTCAGCTTCAAAGGCCCTCAGGATTTTTAAATTCACCTTTTCGCTGAAGGCCATAAAATTCCAGTATTCAGGCGGATAATACCAATATATTACTTTAATATTTAAAGATACGTCATTGAATTCATCGAAAAAAACCTTTGGCGGAAAATCAGGATGCATTCCTTCGTGATTATCAAGAATTTCCTTTATAATTGAAACTGCCCGGTCAACTTTGTCGGGAGGCGTATCATAAGTAATTGTAATGTTTGTTAACCTGCGAATGTGCGGACGACTGGTAATATTATTTACATTTCCGACCGCTACTTTCTCATTCGGTATTGAAACAAGATTGCCTTCCATTGTTCGGATTCTTGTTGACCGGAATCCGATCTTCTCAACAGTTCCGTGGTAATCTTCCACTTTAACAACTTGGCCTACTATAAAAGGCTTGTCAAGCATTATCATTATACTTCCAAAGAAGTTTTTTAGCGTGTCCTGCGCTGCCAGTGCGACGGCAAGGCCGCCAATTCCAAGACCTGCCAGGAGTGTGCTCATCGGCTTTCCAAAGACCACCTGTATCAGGTATATTGATCCGATGATGATGACAATCACCCTTGTTATCAGCCGGAACATCTGGACAAACGAAAGATCGAGCTGGTTGTCAGCCCTCAGCGCGTACTTTGTAAGCTGGTAAACGGCAACATCTATAAGACTGTATGCAAATAAAACGACAGCAAGTGTAGTAAGTATTGCTATGGAACGATCAGAAATTTTTTCTATAGACGGCGGCAGATCGAGTATTTGCATTACCGCGTAAACAGCCAGAGTAATAAAGAAAAGCCTTATGGGCCATAGGGTTGATTTTAAGACAATGCAGAATCGGGCCTTTTCCTCCAAATCTTTCAGGCTTGTAATAATGCCCGATAAAAATTTATCCGTCTCTCTTGCAATTACAAAAATTATGTCAACCGCAATGAGGAGAATAAGGTATTGCCACAGAAAATGCTTTACAATCCATTCCGGAAGCAAGTCCTTCTTAACCCATAAAAATCCGGCTGCAACCGCAACGACTATTGCAATCTTTAAAATCCTTTTAAGCTTTTTCAGGGCATCTTGTGAAAATTGATTTCTGAAGTTTTCAGGTAAAGATAATAGAATCATGTCAAGAAGGCTTATACTTTCAAAGAAGACAAGAATTATTGCAAGGGCGAGGAAAAAAAACTCTATAATCCTGAAGATTGTATGATGTTGATGTGAAAAAATAAAAAACGGTTCGGATAAACGCATTATCAGCGCAATAAAAGCGAGCCTGAATGACGGCTTAAAAAGGGACAGGTTCCAGTTGTCGGATGAGTAACCCTTTGATTGAATAAATATTTTGAATCTATTTTTTACAAAACGGAAAAGAAATTCAAAAGAGAATATGCCTCCCAGAAGAATAATTACAAAGGCAGCAAATCGCCATGATTCATTGGCATTCCAAAAACTTATGATTGCTCCGACCATA
>JAHJQU010000376.1 GCA_018819005.1 Pseudomonadota bacterium
ACCGGAGAAACAATGAAAACTGCATATCCAATACTTGATGCGGCGGATATAGAGCGTATCATTACCAGAATCACTCATGAAATTCTCGAGGTTCACAAGGGGGCCGACAATCTTTCTCTGATTGGAATTCAGACCCGTGGAGTTTTCCTTGCTAGGCGGATACAGTCTTTAATAAAAAAAATTGAGGGAATTGAAATACCGACCGGCATAATTGACATTACCCTGTACAGGGATGACTGGACCAGAATAAGCCACCACCCCGTTGTCCAGGCAACCGACATTTTCTTTTCCATAGACGAAAAACAGCTTGTATTGGTTGACGATGTTCTGTTTACAGGAAGGACAATAAGAGCCGCAATGGATGCAATTATGGATTATGGGAGACCGGACCGTATAGAGCTTGCGGTGCTTGTCGACAGAGGCCACAGGGAACTTCCTGTTCAGGCAAACTATGTCGGGAAACAGGTCACAACCCGGCGCCTTGAAACCGTAAACGTTCTACTGTTCGAACATGACGGCATCGATAAAGTAGTCATAGAAGAAGGATAGCTCATGGGTTCAGATGAACATAAAAAAAATGCTCCAAAAAGTGCTAAAATAGGCGTTATTTCTGTTTCATCAACAAGGACGGAAGCAACCGACGAAAGCGGTAGCTGGATAAAAAAGCGTGCAATAAAAGAAGGTCATGAAGTGGTCTTCTATCAGGTAGTTTCTGATGACGTTTATAATATTACCGAGATTGTAAGGAGCGCTATTTATGAACAGGCACCACAGGTTCTTTTGTTAACAGGAGGAACCGGGATAAGCAGCAAAGATGTTACAATTGAAGCTGTACGTCCCTTGTTTGAAAAAGAACTGACTGCATTCGGTCCTATTTTCAGCCAGCTCAGTTTTGAAGAGATAGACTCGGCCGCCCTGCTGTCACGTGCTACTGCCGGAGTCATAGGACAAACCATCGTTTTTTGCATGCCTGGAAGCCTGAAAGCCTGCAAACTCGCCTGCAAGGTTTTGATCTTCCCGGAGCTTGGACATCTTGCAAAGCATGTCGTAGAGGGATAGTTTGTAATGGAGAATTCAGTTCTTGCATCCCAAACCCCTTCCCCGGGGACGCATATTCTTATGTTTTGCGGTGACACGCAGGTTTTCACTCTTACGCTTTCCGCCCTTCTTAAAGGCAGCGCCTGGCTCCGGACAAATCTTGGCCGTGCCGGAACTTACAGGAATGAAATTATAAGAGAAGTCCTTTATGATGAACCCCTTCTTGGGAGGGACTGGTTTGACATTCCCATGAAAAAGGTTGATGAACTGACCTATCGCATTACAATCCCTCTTTGCGAGGTCGGTCATTTTGAGTCCAAATGCTTCTTTTTAAAAGAAGGTGATGTAAACCCTGTCTGGCCATCCGGCTCAAATACCACAATCAATGTTGAACCGGCCGATACCTGCTGTGCAAATATCGTATACAATGCTTTTGTTCGACAGTTTGGACCTAACAAAGAAGGCAAAGGGCTTTCCAATCCGACAGAAGACAAATGGATACAAAACCTTGATTCAAAAGGGTATGCCGTAATTCCTCCGTCAGGCACATTTCGCGATCTTATTCGGGAACTCGATTTTATTATAGGCAAACTGGGATGCAGAATTATACAGCTTCTTCCTGTCAATCCGACACCTACAACTTACGCCCGCATGGGCCGTTTTGGAAGTCCTTTTGCTGCTCTTGGTTTTACGGCTGTAGATCCGGCCCTTGCCGAATTCGACACGCGGGCCACGCCTCTTGAGCAATTCATTGAACTTGTGGATGCCATCCATGAACGCAGTGCGAAAATCTTCATAGATATAGCCATTAATCACACAGGATGGGGGGCCGCTCTGCATGAAACTCATCCCGAATGGCTGGCGCGCGGTGAGGATGGGCGCATCAAAGTCCCGGGTGCCTGGGGTGTGCGCTGGGAAGATCTTACAATGTTGGATTATTCAAAGAAGGACCTCTGGAAATATATGGTCGATGTCTTTCTGACATGGTGCCGCAGAGGTGTTGACGGGTTCCGCTGTGACGCCGGTTATATGATTTCGTTGCCTGCATGGCGCTTCATAATTTCTTCCGTAAGGGAGCAGTTTCCTGATGCTCTTTTTCTTTTAGAGGGGCTGGGAGGAAAAATATCGGTTACCCGCGATCTTTTGAATACAGGAAATTTCAACTGGGCTTATTCGGAATTGTTTCAAAACTATGACCGCGGTCAGATAGAAAATTATCTTCCCGGAGCAATTGGTATTTCTGAAGAAAACGGTCTTCTTGTGAACTTTGCTGAAACCCACGACAACAACAGGCTTGCTTCCCGCTCCAGAACATACGCCCGGATGCGGACAGCCCTGTGTTCTCTCTGCTCCCTGGAAGGAGCATATGGTTTTGCAAACGGCGTGGAGTGGTTCGCCACCGAAAAGATCGATGTTCACGGGGCATCCTCTCTTAACTGGGGAGCAGAAGATAATCTTGTTGAACACATTAAACGTCTTTCAGATATTCTTAAAATCCACCCGGCATTTTTTGATAAAACAGTTTTAAACCTGATTCAGAAGGGCCGCGGAAACCATATAGTACTCCTTCGCAACAATATCCCGACAGGAAAAAAACTTCTTATAGTTGCAAATCTGGATGATAAGAATAAAACTCTTGCTGCCTGGGACACTCCAAAAGCCGGATTTAAAGGGAAAACATATTTTGATCTTATCACCTCCGACAAAATCAAGGTTGAATCTTCAGGCGCCGGCAGCTCCTGTTTTCTGGATCCGGGCCAGGTTGTCTGCCTCACGACTGACGAAAAAGACATTGATCTTATAAAGGCTAAACCTGTAAAAGGCTTCTTTCCTCCTGAAAAAGTTACGCGCCAAAAAATGAGGGCAAAAGCCCTCGATGTTTTCAGGTTATACAACGGAAACAATGATATAGGTGAATACGACCCCGACAATGGGGCTGCATCCCTTGCAGATAGCCCTCTGGAGTTTTGCCGCAAACAGAACCCGTTCAGCCATGAAACCCGCGTAATTGTCTGGAGCTGGCCAAAAGATCTCAAAAGAGAAGTGATGATACCCCCGAACCATTTTTTCATGGTCTGCTCCAAAACACCCTTTTGCTCCCTTATTACAAACAGGGACCATGTTGTGTCACGGGAAGAAAGCCTTCCGTGTTCTGATGGCTCATTTTTTGCTCTTTTTTCTCCGGGACAAATCCCTCCGGAACACCATCGCCTGACACTTAAACTGATGGTTTATGAATCGGGAGAGACAAAACATGCCGAATCTTCTATTCTTTTTCTCACGAAAGCAACTGATGTCAGGATAAAACAGGCCTTCAATCGTCAGGAATTACTGAGAAATTCGATTTCTTTTCTTGATACAAACGGCCGCGGCGGAATGGTGCATGTTCCTGTCTCATGGGGAACACTTAACAGCAAATATGATGCTCTTCTTGCGGCAAATACAAACAATGAACATCCCGCGGACCGTCTCGTGACTTTCTCACGGTGCCGGGCATGGGTTGTTTTTCAGGGTTTTTCACAGGATGTCTGCCTCGATTGCCTTGATTCTTTTGTGTTTGATTACAAAGAAGGCGGGCTCTGGCATTATCATGTACCAACAGGCCAGGGAGAACACATCTTTCTTAATATAAAAATTGGAATGGTAAAAGATGAAAATACGGTATGCCTGCGCTTTACCCGGTTATCTTCCGGAAATAAAGACAGGAAATTACCAGACAATAAGAAAATAAAGCTGATACTGAGGCCCGATATTGAATACCGCAGCTTTCATGAAACAACCAAAGCCTATCAGGGGCCGGAGCAATCCTGGCCGGGAGCTGTTTCGGTGAGATCAGACGGTTTTACATTTGCGCCA
>JAHJQU010000377.1 GCA_018819005.1 Pseudomonadota bacterium
CGGCTGGAAAGAGAGGCGGCAGCAACTATTGCCGAATCCTTTATTCTCACTCCATGATGCACCTCATATTTTTCCTTAAGTCCCCGCAGAATTGAAATTGTATCTTCAACAGTAGGTTCAGGAACCATTATCGGCTGAAAACGCCTTTCAAGGGCCGCGTCTTTTTCTATATATTTCCTGTATTCGTTTATCGTTGTGGCTCCGACACAACGAAGGGTTCCTCTTGCCAGAGCCGGTTTTAACATGTTGGATGCGTCCATAGATCCTTCGGCTGCTCCTGCCCCGACAAGAGTGTGAAGCTCATCGATAAAAAGAATTGCCTCGCCTTCAGCCTTCTCAACTTCTTTGAGAACTGCCTTCAAGCGGTCTTCAAACTCACCCCTGTATTTTGCGCCTGCAATCAGAGCGCCCATATCAAGAGCAACAAGACGCCTGTTCTTTAAGCTTTCCGAAACATCCCCTTCAACAATCCTGCGCGCAAGCCCCTCAACTATAGCTGTTTTTCCCACTCCGGGTTCTCCGATAAGAACCGGGTTGTTCTTTTTTCTTCTTGAAAGAACCTGGACAACACGTCTTATTTCATCATCCCGTCCTATTACCGGATCAAGTTTTCCCGGTCTTGCAAGGTCGGTAAGATCCCTGCTGAACTTGTTCAAAGCCTGGTATTTTTCTTCAGGGTTTGGATCTGTTATCCTTTGAGTCCCTCTGACATCCACCAGAACTTTTAATATCGTCTCCCGTGTAATATTATTCCGCTTTAATATTTTTGATGCTTCTCCTGTATGGTCATCTGAAACAGCAAGAAGAATATGTTCGGTACTCACATATTCATCCTTCATTTTTGAAGCTTCAGCAAAGGCAGCATCAAGCAAATTGCTGGTTTTCGTGGAGATGCGTATATCTCCTGCGCCTCTGACTTTAGGCAGCCTGTCAATCGAAAGAGCAATTTCTCTTGCAACAGAATCGGGAGAAACACCGAGCTTGTTTAACATGACTCTTGTTATTCCTTCCTGCTCGTTCAGCATTGCGGAAAGAAGGTGCTCAGGCTCTATTTGCTGGTTATTATTTTGAGAAGCCATGGAATGGGCATTCTGAATGACTTCCTGTGATTTTATTGTAAATTTATCAAAACGCATAAATGCCTCCTGATTTTGTAATCCTTTTATCATTATATTATTATCGACGGCTTAGTAAAAAGCTCATTATGCAAGGCGCGCGAATCTTGAGGAATACCGCAAACGCGGGGCCCAAAGGGTGCGTACTTTTTAGTACGCCGCAATGATTCACCCTGTTGAATCAGCCCTGCTGTTATTCAACAGGGCGGGGATGAAGCGCAACACAGCAGAATGACTTTTTACTAAGCCGTCTTTAACCTAAAGAATAAACACAGAAAATGACATGTCAATCGGAAGGCGATTTTATATGGAAGGTTTTGCTGTGCAGGGGGCAGTCTGTTGTTCTGCCCCCCGCAAACCAAAAAACTATGCTTTCTTATCAAGAAGGGCCGCATGGGCAGCAGCAAGGCGGGCAACCGGAACACGGAAAGGAGAACACGAAACATAGTTAAGCCCAAGCTCGTGGCATACCATAATTGATTTTGGATCGCCTCCGTGTTCACCGCAAATTCCGCATTCAAGATCAGGTTTTACGGACCTCCCTTTCTTGACGGCAATATCCATCAACTCGCCAACGCCATCTCTGTCAATCGTAGCAAACGGATTGTCCGGCAGGATGCCGGAACCGAGATATTCGACCAGAAAACCGGATTCGGCATCATCTCTTGATATTCCAAAAGTCGTCTGGGTAAGGTCATTTGTGCCGAATGAGAAGAAAGAGGCGTGCTCAGCAATCTTGTCGGCGGTCATAGCCGCGCGCGGGAGCTCAATCATCGTCCCGAACTTGTATTCAATTTCCATACCCTGTTCATTCATGACTTTGATCGCTTCTGCTTCAAGCGTTATCCGTTGAGCTTTCAGCTCATTAACATGGCTGGTTAGCGGTATCATTATTTTCGGATAAACCTTAATGCCTTCTCTTGCCACAATGCAGGCGGCTTCAAAAACTGCCCGAACCTGCATCATAGTGAGTTCAGGAATATGAATTCCAAGTCTGACACCCCTCATGCCAAGCATTGGATTTTGCTCACGGAGGCTTTCAACCCGCTTTAGTATTTTTTCCTTTAATCTTATTTTTTGCAGGAGATCATCGATATCCGACAAATTTCCTGCGTTCTTTATCCTTATCTTCAAATCAGAAAGGTCACGCATCAGCTCAACATGATTCGGTAAAAACTCATGCAGCGGCGGGTCAAGCAGGCGGATAATAACAGGAAGGCCGTCCATAACACGGAACAGCCCTGCAAAATCATCCCTCTGAAAAGGCAGGATTGAATTTAAAGCTTCGCGCCGTTCAATAGGAAAATCGGTCATGATCATTTTCTGAATAAAAGGGAGGCGTTCAGATTCAAAAAACATATGCTCCGAGCGGCAAAGGCCTATTCCTTCAGCGCCGTAATCGCGGGCGCGCTTAGCATCGCGCGGATAATCGGCATTTGCCCAGACCCCGAGTCGCCTGAATTCATCAGCCCATGAAAGAAGCTTAATAAGCCAGGAATCTTTAATATCCGGAATCGTAGTTGTCAATTTATCCAGATAGACTTCCCCTGTTGTTCCGTCAATTGATATCCAGTCTCCTTCATGAACTATTGTGTCCTTAACGCTCATCCTGCGCCTGCCAAGGTCTATAATGAGAGAAGAGACTCCGACTACGGCGGGTTTTCCGAACTGGCGGGCAACAAGCGCGGCATGGCTTGTGCGTCCGCCGCGGGTGGTTAAAATACCTTTTGCTGCGAGCATTCCGTGAACATCATCCGGCCTCGTTTCAGGCCGAACCATTATAACCTGCTTGCCTTCCTCTTTTGCCCACAATTCGGCACGGTCTGCATCAAAAGCGACTACGCCGACCGCAGCACCGGGAGATACATTGAGGCCGCTTGCCAGTAATCTGCCTTCTGCCTTCGCAGCTTCAACAGCTTTGAGGTCAAACTGGGGGTGTAAAAAGAAGTCAACCTGTTCGGGAGCAACCCTGAGAACCGCTTCTTCACGAGTGATAAGCCCCTCTTCGGCCATATCGACGGCAATCCGGACAGCAGCCTGGGCCGTTCGCTTTCCATCCCTTGTCTGGAGCATCCAAAGCTTGCCTTTTTCAACCGTGAATTCTAAATCCTGCATGTTGCGGCAGTGTTTTTCAAGGAGATTCGCCACTTCTTCGAATTCACGGTAGGCAACCGGCATATCTCTTTTCATTTCTGACAGGTCCTTTGTAAGGCGAATACCGGCGACAACATCTTCGCCCTGGGCATTTATCAGGTAATCGCCTTCAAGCTGCTTTTCACCTGTTGAACCATTTCGTGTCATTGCGACACCCGTGGCACTGTCGTCTCCCATGTTTCCGAAAACCATCGTCACAATACTGACAGCAGTTCCAAGATCATGTGAAATACCGGCGGCATTACGGTAGTCGACAGCCCGCTTCCCGTTCCAGCTTTTAAAAACAGCCTCGGTAGCAAGGTGTAACTGCTCATAGGGGTCTGTGGGAAAATCCATTTGGGCGTAATGTTTAAAAATCCGCTTGAATTTCTCTGTAACCTTTTTCCACGCATCTGCAGGAAGTTCGGAATCCACATTGACTCCGTAATCCCTGCGGGTTGCTGTAATTACTTCCTCAAATTTTTCATCCTGTATGTTCATAACGACACTGCCGAACATTTGTACAAGGCGGCGGTATGAATCATAAACAAAACGTTCGTCGCCTATCATTTTGGCTAAACCACCGGCAGTCTCATCGTTAAGACCAATATTGAGGACTGTGTCCATCATACCCGGCATTGAAAATTTAGCACCTGACCGGCAGGAAACAAGCAAAGGATTATGGGGATCTCCGAATACCTTTCCGGTTGCAATCTCTATCGTTTTAAGAGCCTCTTTTTCCTGCTCCCACATTCCTTCCGGAAAAGCGCCGGATTCCGCCAGATATGCATTACATGCTTCGGTTGTAACAGAAAATCCCGGTGGAACAGGGACCCCGATGCGCGCCATCTCAGCAAGATTGGCGCCTTTGCCGCCAAGCAGTCCCCGGACACCGTCCCAGTTTCCGCCTACATAAGCTTCAGCAAGTTCAACCTCATTAAACAAATAGACCCATTTCTTAGGCATTTTGATCACCTCGGTATTTTTATTTAAATTATTTCGCCTAACGTCTCATGCCCGCTCTACACTGCCTTTCCGCAGTAGGGGCAAAAAACAAAATATCCCTTCAGCTTCTTTCCGCAATTGTTGCATGATTTTTCTTCTTCACCTGAAGAGCAGCTCTCTCCGAATCCGAATTCCTTTACTTCCTGTTCACATTTATCGCAAATGAGTATGGCCTCACCTTTTTTCATCCTTAACAGCGGAATAAAAAACAGACTGAAATAATGGTCTATACGCTTGTAATGAGCCTGCGCCAAACCGCAAACAGGACAAAGTCTTGGCTTTTTGTCTATAAGAGTGGTTTTTGGCGAAACACCGGCTATCAGAAACATTTACTAAAAAGACCTTGGCTTGCAGACAATTTCACGTATCCGAATGTTGAATAAATCGGACTGATTTGCAGGAGTCAATACTACCGCTGCATCTGCTCCTTTGTTCGTTCCGCCAATTGATATCAAGTCATTTCCTGTAAGGACTCCGGCGTCTGCCGCCATAATTGAAATTTCCACAGCGACTTTTACGCCCTGACCGAAAAGTCGCAGAGTATCAGCAATAAGAAGTGCCGGATAAACACCGCCATACTTGTTTGCGACTGCCCTTTCGACTCCGGACAATGCATGCGTTGCTGATATAACAACAGCCCCTTTATCTTCAAGATTTTTTCTTACTGCGTCCGGCATCACGCTCTTGAAAGGCTCCAGGAAACCGCAATGGTATGTAACAATAACAACTTTAAACCCTTGAAACATTTTAAGAGCTTTTTTAGCTGTATCCCCTTTTGAAGAAGCGACGACCACTTCTTTTATCCCCAAGGCCCTGCCCCTTTCAAACGCAAGTTCTAAAGTTTTTTCCGTATTTATTTTCCCCGGTTTATCAAAATACATATTGACCTCCTGATTAACATGTTGTTGAAGATATATATAATATTTATATTTTCAGTCAACATTCTTTAAGATCATTACAAATATTCTGGAGGCTATTATGGATAACAATCACCCGGAACTTCTTGATATTTTAAAAGATATTCTGAAAATTAACTCAATAATAGCGACAGAACTTATTCAGCTTGTTGAAAATTC